>CAXUIE010000038.1:0-10970 GCA_964250825.1 uncultured Acidisphaera sp.
AGCGTTCCGTTGGCGCCGCGCGCGCGGCGGTGTAGGCTTGCCGCTCGGAGGGCTACACGATGGCCGCGCTTATCTACCTCTACCCGCCTCTCGCTCTACCCGCCTCTCGTTTTCCCGGCTATTTTGCTCGCCCAATTATACGATCACCGGCCTGCCGCCGGCGGGTAACTCGGGGCCACGCCGCGCCCAGCAGATGGAAGGACGACGCCGATGAACTGCAAGAGACATGCCGGCGCCCTGCTTGCCAGCGTGACGCTGCTGCTCCCTGGCGCCGCCGGGGCGCAAACCGCGCGCAACGCGAACATCTACAACGGCACTGGGCACGAGCCTGCGGCCGGCCCTGTTCGCAACGACGAACGCGCTGCCGGAGTAGCGCTTCCGCCGGGCCAGGCGGACCAGCAGACCAAGGATTTGGAATCGATGGACAAGCAGCTCACCCAGAAGGCCAACCAGGACACGGCGCAAAAGCCGCCGGCGCCCTTGCCGCCGAACGCGACAGGGCGCTAGGGCTTCATCACCGCGCCTCTAGAACACGGACGGCGAGTGCGGTCGCGGAGGCGCGGTTCTCCACCCCGAGCTTGTCGAACATCTGCTCGAGATGCTTGTTCACCGTCCGCGGGCTTAAGCCGAGGATGGTCGCGATGTCTCGGTTGGACTTGCCACGGCTAAGCCACAGCAGCACCTCCGCCTCGCGTGACGTGAGCGCGAGCTTGCTGCGCAGCACGGCTTCTCCTTCGTCGGCGCCGGCCGGGGCGATCACCCGCAGCAGCAGCTCGTCCGGACCGACCTGGCCGACATAGGAAAACTGTACACGGGGAGCCGGTGGTCCGAGCGCGAGCACCAGGCTGGCCATCCCGGCGACCGTCTGCCCTTCCACGCAGGTGCGGAACCATGCCCTGACCGCTTCCGGGAGGATGGGCGCCGCGCAGCCGCTCGCGTCCTCGATCAGCCGGGTGGCTTGCGGCGTGCTCCACAGCACGCTTCCGTCACGGCTCACGGCGAGCAGGTAGCGCCCCGCCGTGTCCAGCGCGATGTGAGCGCTTCGGGTCAGCCGCGCGTTGGCGAGATGCACGCCCACCCGCGCGACCACCTCGTCCGGCGACACCGGCTTGGTGACGTAGTCGACCCCGCCCGCCTCCAGGCCGCGAATCACGTGCTCGGTTTCAGTCAGGCCCGTCATGAACACAACGGGCACCGCCGACAGATCCGGACGCTGCTTCATTCGCCGGCAGGTCTCGAAGCCATCCAGCCCGGGCATCAACGCATCCATCAGCACGATGTCGGGCGTGATTCGCTCGACGAGATCAAGCGCGGCGTGGCCAGCCTGGGCCACCAGCACGGTGAAGCCCGCGCTTTCCAAGGTCTCGTTCAGCATTCCAAGCGTGCCGGGGCTATCGTCGACAACCAGGATGATATCGCGCCGCCCGCTCACTCGGCATCCACCTCGGCGCCGAGCGCTTCGCGAAACGCTTCGAGTTGAAAGCCGGCGACCAGTTGCCGCAAACGCGCGACGCAGGCGGCTTTCTCGGGCGCGTCGCGCTCTATCGCCGCCAAGCGCTCGCGGATGCCGCGCACATAGCCGATCGCGACAAGCTGCCGCAGCTCGTCGGCTTCTTCACGATCGAGCCCGATGCTGTCGACGGCCTCGCCGCTCGCGGGTTCGGCCACGGTGTTCCATTCGATCCGCATGGCTCCAGCGATGCGGCCGAGCAGGTCGGTCAGCGCGATCGGCTTGGCCAGCACATCGTCGTGGAAGTAATCCGGCCCGGGCGGCCGGCGAAGCTCGGCGGCGTTGGCGGAAATGATGATGATCTTGAGTCGGTCGAACCCCGATTGGCGGAGTCGTTCCGCCACTTGCCAGCCATTGAGGCCCGGCATCGACAAGTCGAGCAGCAGCAGATCGGGCCGGCAGCGTTCGGCGACCGTCAGGCACTCGTCCCCCCTCGTGGCGGAGAACAACAGGAAACCCAACGGCGCCAGAAAATCCTCAAGTAAGCCGCGATGCACCGGATCGTCGTCGGCGATCAGGACGGTCAGGCGCGCGCCCTCGTAGCCGAGCACGCGGTGCTCGGAGGGTGGCGCCAGCCGGGCCTCGGGCGCTTCGGACAGCAGCAGCCGCACCCGGAAGCACGTTCCGAGGCCAACGGTGCTGCTGACGGTCAGCTCGCCCCCGAGGATTTGCGTGAGCAGTCGCGTGATGGTCAGCCCGAGGCCGATCCCCGGCGCTGCCGGCGCCCCTTCGGCTTCCACCCGCTCGAAAGGCTCGAAGATCCGATCGAGATCGGCTTCGGCGATGCCGGCCCCGGTATCCTCGACGGCGAACTCGGCGATCTCGTTGCGCCAGCGCAGGCCGAGGTGAACCTCGCCCGCGCGGGTGAATTTGATCGCGTTGGACAGCAGGTTGATGAGGATCTGCCGCAGCCGCCGCTCGTCGGTGTAGACCACCTCGGGGAGCCGGTCCGGCCGGGTGAACGTGAACGCCAGACCTTTCGCTTCGGCTTGCAGCCGGAACATGCTGACCAACTGGCGCAGGAACTCCTCGAGCCGGATCGCGCCACGGTCGATCTCGATGCGCCCCGCCTCGATCTTGGAAATGTCGAGCAGCCCCTCGATCAGCCCGGCCAGATGCTCGCCGCTGCGCCGGATGATGCTGATGCCCTCGCGCCGCTGCCCGCTGATGGCCCTGTCGCGCTCCAGCAGTTGCGCGTAGCCGAGAATTGCGTTCAACGGGCTGCGGAGCTCATGACTAATGCCGACGACGTAGCGACTCTTCGCCAGGTTCGCCGCTTCCGCCGTTTCCTTGGCCTTTTGCAGCTTGGCGTCGGTGAGCTTGTGCGCGCTGATCTCTTCCAGCAGCAATCGCGTTTGCCGCTCCGTTTCATTCTCCGCGGCGCGCCGGCTCTCTTGCGCCAGCACCAGCAGCCAGGCCGCGACACCCGCGATCGGGATCAGAATGAAGAACGCGGTCCAGAACGCGGAGGCCAGCGCCGCGCGGTCCACCGTCATCATCACGACCGCGCGGCCGTAAAGGATGGCGAGCGCCACGCCGATCACCGCCGTGAACAACCCGAGCAGCAGGAAGAAGCGCCCGAGCGAGCCCACAAGCGCGCCTCGCGCCGCGCGTCGCATGATCGCCTGCAAGGGTGTCGCCAGCTGGTTGGAGACCCGAGCCGCAGGCTTGCAGCCGTCGCCGCACCGCGCGTCGAGCGAGCAGCATAGCGAGCAGATGGAGCCCGCGTAGACCGGGCAGAACGCCATGTCTTCCGGCTCGAACGCGTTCTCGCAGATGACGCACTGAAGCGTGGAAAGGCGGGACCAGTGGGCGCGCGGCTTGCGGGCCAGGTAGTAGCGGCCCCTGGTCGCCCAGGCGATCAGCGGCGCGGCGGCGAACGCGCCGAAGAAGCCGAGAAAAGGAGAGAACGCCTCGGCGGTGGCGCCGAGCACGCCGGCATGGGCCGTCAGCCCGAAGGCCACAGCGAGCAGCATCGCGCCGATGCCGACCGGGTTGATGTCGTAAAGGTGCGCGCGTTTGAACTCGATTCCCGGCGGGCTCAAGCCAAGCGGCTTGTTGACCACGAGATCCGCGACGAGCGCGCCGACCCAGGCGGCGGCGACGATCGAGTACGCGACCAAGGTGTGCTCGATCGCCTGGTAGATGCCGAGTTCCATCAGCAGCAAGGCGATGGCGATGTTGAAGATCAGCCAGACGACGCGGCCCGGATGATGATGGGTCAGGCGAGCAAAGAAATTGGACCAGGCGATCGACCCGGCATAGGCGTTGGTGATGTTGATCTTCACCTGCGAGACGACGACGAACACGCTCGCCAGCACGAGCGCCATCGTCGCCGACGGCGCGACGAAGCCGAACGCGACGCGATACATTTCCGTGGGAAGCACGGCGACGCGCGGCGCGATCCCCTCCGCGACCGCGAGCGAGGCGAGAAACGATCCGGCGAGCAGCTTGAGGACGCCGATGACGATCCAGCCCGGCCCGCCCGCGAGGAGCGCGGCCCACCAGCCGACGTTGCGCGTGCCCGTAACGCGCGGTGGCAGGAAGCGCAGATAGTCCGCCTGTTCGCCGATTTGCGCGATCAGGGCGAAGGTGACGGACGCCGCGGCGCCGAACGGTGTCACATGCAACGGGCCGGCCTTCGCGCCCGGCGCCAAACCCTGGAAAGCGGACCACAATTCGAACGCGTGCGGCGCGGTGATCGCGATGGCGGCGAACGGCAGGAGCTGCAGCGCAAGCCACACCGGCTGCGACCAGAGCTGCACGCGGCTGATGAAGGTGATGCCGTGCGTGACCAGCGGCACGATGCCGAGTGCGCAAACAATGTAGCCGGCCGCGAGCGGGATGCCGAAGCAGGATTGCAGCACGGAGGCGAGGATCGCCGCCTCGATCGCGAAGAATATAAATGTGAACGTCGCGTAGATCAGCGACGTGATGGTGGAACCGATGTAGCCGAAGCCGGCGCCGCGCGTGAGCAGGTCGATGTCGACGCCATCGCGCGCCGCGTAGTAGCTGATCGGCACGCCCGCGGCGAAGATCAACACGCCCACGAGCAGGATGGCAGCAACGGCGTTGCTGAACCCGTAGGCGACGGTGATCGTTCCGCCGATGGCTTCGAGAGCAAGGAATGAGATGCCGCCGAGCGCTGTGTTGGCAACCCGTGCCAGCGACCATTTTCGCGCGCTCTTCGCGGTGAACCGGAGCGCGTAGTCCTCGAGCGTCTGGTTGGCGACCCATTGGTTGTACTCGCGCCTGCTCCGCATGATGCGCTGCCTGGTCGCCATGTTTCGCCGATTTTTCCTTTCCGGTCTCCCGCCCGCCGGTAAAGGAGACTGCAGCCCAGGGGCGCGCGCTCCTATACGTCATTTGACGTATTTCCGCACCGCACAATGAGAGCCACCCTATCCGCCAGCAGACGATCGATGAGGGTTTCATGCCTGACAACTCCCCCACGATGCCGCGCTGGGCCGCGCGCCGCACCATCCTCAAGGGCCTGGCGGCCGCGCCGGCCGCGGCGATGCTGCCGCGCTTGGCGCGCGCGGACACCCCGGCGACGTCGGCGGTGGACACGACCGGCCTCGCCGTCACCGACGATAGCGTGACGGTGGGCATCCTGCACTCCGTAACCGGAACGATGGCGATCAGCGAAACGGGTTCGGTGGAAGCGGAAAAGCTCGCGATCTCGCAGATCAACGAACAAGGCGGCGTGCTTGGCCGCAAAATTAGGTTCGTGCAGGAGGATGGCGCGAGCGACTGGCCGACTTTCGCCGAGAAGGCGCGCAAGCTCCTCGCCAATGACCACTGCGCGGCGGTGTTCGGCTGCTGGACCTCCGCCTCGCGCAAGGCGGTGCTGCCGGTGTTCGAGCAACTGAACGGGATGCTGTATTATCCGACCTTCTACGAGGGGCTCGAGCAGTCGAAGAACGTCATCTACACCGGGCAGGAAGCGACACAGCAGATCCTCGCCGGCCTTGACTGGGTGAACCGGACCAAGGGGTCCAAGACCTTTTATCTTCTCGGCTCGGACTACATTTGGCCGCGCACCTCCAACAAGATCGCTCGCAAGCACATCGAGAACCACCTGCAAGGCTGCAAGGTGGTCGGCGAGGACTACTTCCCGCTCGGCAGCACGCAGTTCAACTCGGTGATCAACAAAATGAAGCTGGTGAAGCCGGACGTGATCTACGCGATCATCGTCGGCGGATCAAACGTCGCGTTCTACAAGCAGCTGAAGGCGGCGGGCGTCGATCTGAGCAAGCAAACGCTGCTTACCATCTCGGTCACCGAGGACGAGATCCTCGGCATCGGTGGCGAGAACATCGCGGGCGCCTTTGCCTGCATGAAATACTTCCAGTCGTTGAAGAACGCCAACAACGAAAAATTCGTGCCCGCCTTCAAGGCGATGTGGGGCGAGAAGAGCGTGATCGGCGACGTGACACAGGCGGCCTATCTCGGACCCTGGCTGTGGAAGCTCACGGCGGAGAAGGCCGGCAGCTTCGACATCGACAAGATCGCCGCCGCCTCGCCCGGCGTCGAGTTCAAGGGCGCGCCGGAGGGCTATGTCCGCATTCACGAGAACCATCATTTGTGGAGCAAGACGCGGGTTGGCCGCGCGCGAACCGATGGCCAGTATGACGTGATCTACGAGACCGCCGATCTGGTCGAGCCGAACCCGTTCCCAAAGGGTTATCAGTGAGTCGCTCTCGTCTTCATCCTCTTGCCGTGGTCGGCGTAGGCCGACCATCCACGCCTGCCTTGCTTGCCGTTGAAGCCGTGGATGGGCCGCCCGCGCCGATCGTGGCGGATGGTCCGAGCTGCTGGGGCATCCAACCATGCTGATGGGGTACTCGCTAGGCGACCTCGGCTCCATCGTGGCGATGCAGGGCTTCGCCGGGTTGATCCTGTTCTCCGTGTTCGTGCTGATGGCGCTCGGCCTCGCGGTGATCTTCGGCCAGATGGGCGTCATCAACATGGCGCATGGCGAGTTCATGATCCTCGGCGCCTACGTCACCTTCCTCACCTCCCGCCTGTTCACGACCTACGCCCCCGGCTGGTTCAGCGGCTATTTCTTTCTCGCCGTGGTGCTCGCGTTCTGCGCCTCCGGCCTACTCGGGATGGCGGTGGAATGGTTGTTGATCCGCCGCCTCTACCGCCGGCCGCTCGATACCCTGCTCGCGACGTGGGGCCTCAGCCTCATCCTCCAGCAGGTCTATCGCTCGGTGTTCGGCGCGCGCGAGGTCGGCGTCGATCAGCCCGAATGGATGATGGGCGCGACCAACCTCACCGATACGATCCAGATTCCGATCAACGGCTTGGTGGTGATGGCGTTGACCGCGCTCATCACGGTCGGCGTCTATTTGCTCATCTTCCGCATGGGGTGGGGCAAGCGGGTGCGCGCCGTGATCGCCAACCGCGCGATGGCGGGCGCTGTCGGCATCAATACCGAGCGGGTGGACCGCTTTACCTTCGGTCTCGGCTGCGGCATCGCCGGCGTCGCGGGCAGCGCCTTCACCATGATCGGCTCGACCAGCCCGACAGCGGGCCAGCTCTACATCGTCGACACATTCCTCGTCGTCGTGTTCGGCGGCGCGCAAAGCCTGATCGGCACCATCGCCTCCGCGTTCACCATCTCGCAGGCGCGCTCCACCCTGGAGTTCTTTCTCAGCGGCTCAATGGCACAAGTGATCGTGCTGCTCGGCGTGATCGGCATCCTGATGCTCCGGCCGCAGGGCTTGTTCGTCCTCAAGGTCCGTCGTTGAGGAGCGCGCGATGAACTTCTTTCTGACCCGGAAGGACGCGATCCTCGTCGCGTTGATGGCGGCGCTATTCCTCCTGGTGTTCCCGCTGGCGCTCGACCCGTTCCGGCTCAACCTGGTGGGCAAGTATCTGACCTATGGCTTCGTCGCGCTCGGGCTGGTGCTCTGCTGGGGCGACGCGGGCATCCTCAGCCTCGGGCAGGGCATCTTCTTCGGCCTCGGCGGTTATTGCATGGCGATGTATCTGAAGCTGGAGGCGTCGACGCCGGAAGCGACGAAAATCCAGTCAACGCCCGGCATCCCCGACTTCATGGACTGGAACCAGATCACGGCCCTGCCGTGGTTCTGGCAGCCGTTTCACAGCCTCGCTTTCACCATCGCGGCGGTGCCGCTGGTGCCGTGCCTTCTCGCGCTGCTCATCGGAGTCGCGATGTTCCGCCGGCGGGTGGGCGGCACCTATTTCGCGATCATCACGCAGGCGATCGCCGCGATCCTGACCATCCTGATCATCGGCCAGCAGGGCTATACCGGCGGCGTCAACGGCATCACCGATCTGCGCACCTTGCACGGTTGGGACATTCGCACCGACCACGCCAAGGATCTGCTGTATTTCGTCAACGCGGGCCTGCTGATCGCCTGCATCCTCCTGGCGCAGTTTGTCCGCCGCAGCAAGCTCGGCCGCATCCTGGTCGCGATGCGCGACAAGGAGGACCGGGTGCGGTTCTCCGGCTACTCGGTCGCTGACTTCAAGGTGTTCGTGTTCTGCTTCGCCGCCGTGCTGGCCGGCATCGGCGGGGCGATGTTCACCTTGCAGGTCGGCTTCATGTCGCCCTCCTTCGTCGGCATCGTGCCCTCGATCGAGATGGTGATCTTCTGCGCCGTCGGCGGGCGCACCTCCATACTGGGCGCGGTTTACGGCGCGCTCGTCGTCAACTGGGCGCGCACCACCTTCTCCGAGCAACTGCCCGGATTATGGCTGTTCGCGATGGGCGCCTTGTTCATCCTGGTCGTGGTGGCGTTTCCGAGCGGGCTCGCGGGCGTGTATCGGACCTATCTCGACCCGCTGGTGGACCGGTTGCTCCCGGCCCGGCGCGGTCGCCGCGTGCCGACCATCGCCTCGGTCGAAGCTCCGCGCGCCTCCGCCACGGCCACCGAGTAGAACCCATGCAGCCCAACACCGATTACCTGCTCGCCGTCGAGGGGCTTACCGTTTCCTTCGACGGGTTCCGCGCGGTGGACGATCTTTCATTGTATCTCGACCAGAACGAGATCCGGGTCATCATCGGGCCGAACGGCGCCGGCAAGACCACCGTGCTCGACCTGATCTGCGGCCGTACCCGAGCGACCGGCGGATCGATCACCTTCAAGGGGCGCGAGATCACCCGCATGAAGGAATCCGAGATCGTCCGCGCGGGCATCGGCCGCAAGTTCCAGACGCCCTCCATCTACGAGGATCTCACGGTGTTCGAGAACCTCGAAATCTCGTTCCCACGCGGTCGCACCGTGTTCGGCGCGCTCGGCTTTCGCCGTGATGCGATCGTGCGGGATCGAATCGAGGAGGTCGCGCGTTCCATCTTCCTGCATGATCATCTCGATGCTCTCGCCGAGTTGCTGAGCCACGGCCAGAAGCAGTGGCTCGAGATCGGCATGCTGCTGATCCAGGACCCCGCTCTAATGATGCTGGACGAGCCGGTGGCCGGAATGAGCGTCAGCGAGCGCAAGAAGACCGCGGAACTGCTGCGCCGGGTCATCAAGGATCGCTCCGTGCTGGTCATCGAGCACGACATGGGATTCGTCGAGGAGATCGCGCACAAGGTGACCGTGCTGGATCGCGGCCGCGTGCTGTCGGAGGGATCGGTTGCGCATGTGAAGGCCGATCCGAAGGTTGTCGAAGTCTACCTCGGTCATTGAAGGGCGACGTTGCATGCTGACCGTCTCGAAGCTGCGGGCGGGCTACGGACAGAGCGAGGTGCTGCACGGCATCGACTTCAACGTCGCCCCCGGCGAGATCGTCGTCCTGGTCGGCCGCAACGGCATGGGCAAGACGACCCTGATGAAATCGCTGATCGGCATGGTGCCGGTGCGCGGGGGACACATCACCTTGGACGGGACCGATCTCGCGCCGCTGCCGAGCCACGCGCGCGTCGCCTGCGGCCTCGCCTTCGTGCCGCAGGGGCGGATGATCTTCTCGGCGATGACCGTGCAGGAGAACATCGAGACCGGGCTGTTCGTCCGCGCCGCGTCTCGGGTGCCGCCGGACCTTTACACGCTTTTCCCCGCGCTGGGCGAGATGCGCGCGCGGCGCGGCGGCAATCTTTCGGGCGGGCAACAGCAGCAGCTCGCGATCGCGCGCGCGCTCGCCACCGACCCGAAAGTGCTGCTGCTCGACGAACCCACCGAAGGCATCCAGCCGTCGATCATCCTGGAGCTCGCGCGCACCCTCAAGCGCATCCGCGACGAGCGCGGGTTGAGCATCATCGCGTCCGAGCAGCTGCTCAGCTTCGCGCTCGACATCGCCGACCGCGTGCTCGTGCTCGAAGGTGGGGCGATCGTGCATCAGGACGCCCGCGCCGACGTCGATCAGGAGCAGGTCGCGCGTTTCCTCGCGGTCTGAAGCCGTCACGAACCATCATCGAAGCAAACGGAGGACGCTATGCCGGAAACGCTGATCAAGGTCGACCTGTCGCAATCCGCTTACGAAAACGACATGATCCACAACCGCTGGCATCCGGACATTCCGATGGTGGCGAGCGTCAAGCCGGGGCAGGACTTCATCATCGAGTGCTATGACTGGACCGGCGGCTTCATCAAGAACGACGATTCCGCCGCCGACGTGCGCGACATCGACCTCAGCATCGTGCATTTCTTGAGCGGCCCGGTGAGCGTGGAGGGTGCGGAGCCCGGCGACTTGCTGGTCGTGGATTTCCTCGACATCGGCGCGTTCCCGCACAACGCGTGGGGCTTCAACGGCTTCTTCTCCAAGAAGAACGGCGGCGGCTTCCTCACCGAGCATTTCCCGCAGGCGCAGAAATCCATTTGGGACTTGCATGGAATGTTCACCACCTCGCGGCACGTGCCGGGCGTCAAGTTCGCCGGGCTGATCCACCCCGGGCTGATCGGCTGCCTGCCCGACCCGAAGCTCCTGGAAACCTGGAACCGGCGCGAGACCGGCCTGATCGCGACCAACCCCGAGCGCGTGCCGCCGCTCGCCAACCCGCCATTCGGGCCGACTGCGCACATGGGGCGGCTGAAGGGCGAGGCGAAAGAGAAGGCGGCGGCCGCCGGCGCGCGCACGGTGCCGCCGCGCGAGCATGGCGGCAACTGCGACATCAAGGACCTGTCGCGCGGGGCGCGGGTGTTTTTCCCGGTTTACGTGCCGGGTGCCGGCCTTTCGATGGGCGACCTGCATTTCAGCCAGGGCGACGGCGAGATCACCTTCTGCGGCGCCATCGAGATGCCGGGCTGGATCCACCTCAAGGTGGAGCTCATCAAGGACGGCATGGCGAAGTACGGGATCAAGAACCCGATCTTCAAGCCGAGCGTCATCAAGCCGGTCTATACCGATTACCTCATCTTCGAGGGCATCTCGGTCGACGAAGCGGGCGAGCAGCACTACCTCGACGTCAACGTCGCGTACCGCCAAGCGTGCCTCAACGCGATCGAGTACATGAAGAAGTTCGGCTACTCGGGGGCGCAAGCGTACT
>CAXUIE010000038.1:10980-14160 GCA_964250825.1 uncultured Acidisphaera sp.
GTGCAGGGGCACATCAGCGGGGTGGTCGACATCCCGAACTCCTGCGCCACACTTTGGCTGCCGACCGAGATCTTCGATTTCGACATCAATCCAGGCGCCGACGGGCCGTCGGGTGGAGTGAAGGGCGGCGTCGAGATGCCGCTGGCGCCCGACCTTTGAGGAGAGCGCCGACATGCCGGTCTATGACTATCTTTGCCGCGCTTGCGGACCGTTCACCGCCATCCGCCCGATGGCGGCGTTCGCCGACCCGTTTCCCTGCGAAGACTGCGGGGCGGACGCGCCGCGCGCGTTGCTGTCGGCTCCGTCCGTGTCGGGGCTCGATGGCGGCCGGCGGGCCGCGTTCACGGCGAACGAGCGGACCGCCCACGCGCCCGCCCGCGTCTCACGCCATCCGTCGGGCTGCGGCTGCTGTTCCGGCAGCCGACGCGGCGCGCTCCGGGCCGAGCCGATCGCGGCCGCGAAATCCTTTCCCGCGCAACGTCCCTGGATGATCAGCCACTGAGCGCTTCGTCGAGCTGGACTGACACTGGTGGCACGCTACCGGTTGGCCCCGGTGAACGCGTTGAAGGTGATGATCGTATAGGTTTCCTTGACGCCGGGAAGCGGCTGGATGCGCTCCGTCACGAAACGGCCGATGTCGGCGTCAGACTCGAGATAGAACTTTCCGAGCAGGTCGTAGAGGCCGGACGTCGAATGGAGCTCGGTGAGCTCGGCGATCGTGTCGGCCGCTTCCTGGGCGACTTTATAGGCCGCTCCCATTTCGCATTTGATCATCACGAAGATCGCGCGCATCACCATCTCTCCCGCTGACGGGCGCAGCATGTCATGCTGGCCAATCGTTGTCGCTCGCGAGGAGAGGCCGGATGGAGCTTGCACAGGCACGCAAGGCCCGCGTCGTCCCCCGGCCCGGCGGGCGCATTCTGGCGGACGCGCTGGTGGCGCAGGGCATCGATCACGTCTTTTCCGTGCCGGGCGAAAGCTTCCTCGACACGCTCGACGGGCTTTACGCCGTGCGCCAGAAGCTTCGCCTCGTGACCTGCCGCTTCGAGGCCGGCGCGGTGAACATGGCCGAGGCCTACGGCAAGCTGACCGGGCGGCCGGCCGCGGCGTTCGTCACGCGTGGGCCCGGCGCGTGCCACGGCGCCATCGGCGCGCACATCGCGATGCAGGACAGCACGCCCTTGCTGTTGTTCGTGGGCCAGATCCCGTTCGGGGAAACCGATCGCGAAAGCTTCCAGGAGATCGACTATCGGCGGATGTTCGGCCCGATCGCCAAATGGGTCACGCAGATCGACGAGGCGAAACGCATCCCCGAGCTGGTCGCCCACGCGACCGATGTCGCCACGTCCGGCCGGCCCGGCCCGGTGGTGATCGCGTTGTCGGAGGAGATGCAGAAGCACGTAGCCGAGGTGCCCGATCTCGGGCGGACGCCGGTGGCGCGGCCGCACCCCGATCCGGCGGCGATCGAGCGCATGATCGCGATGCTGGCCCGCTCGCGCCGGCCCCTGGCCGTGCTCGGCGGCTCGTCGTGGTCGCCGAAAGGCCGGACGGCGATCCGCGAGTTCCTGCTGGCCAACCACCTGCCCGTCGCGACCGGCTTTCGCCGCCAGGCGCTCTACGACGGCACCCTGCCCAACGTGGGGGGCGCCGGGGGGGCCGGCGCCGACCCCGCGCTCGTTACCAAGGCGAAGGAGGCCGACCTCGTGCTCGCGATCGGCACGCGGCTCGGCGAGCCGGTGACGCAGGGCTACACGTTGTTCGATATGGCGGGCGGCGTGCCGATCGTCCACGTCCACCCGGACGGCGGCGAAATCGGCCGGGTGTTCCGCCCAGCGCTCGGCATCGTGTCCGACCTCGACAACTTCGCGCTGGCGGTCGCAGCGCGCGACAAGATGCGGGCGCCCTGGACGGGCTGGACTGACGAGCTCCGCGCCTTGCGCGAAGCGCAGCGCGCGGTGCCGGCCTACGCGGGCGCGCTCAATCTCGGCCAGGCGATGCGCGACCTCGAGGGATTGCTGGCACCCGACGCCATCCTGACGACGGACGCCGGCAACTTCGCCGGCTGGCCGACGCGCTTCCTCAATTTCTCGGAAGGGCAGCGCTACATCGGCCCGACCAATGGCGCGATGGGCTACAGCGTGCCGGCCGCGGTCGGCGCCAAAATCGCGTTTCCCGATCGCATGGTGGTGGCGTTCGTCGGCGACGGCGGCTTCCTGATGACGGGGCAGGAGATCGCCACCGCGTTTCATCACGGCGTCGCCCCGATCGTGCTGCTGTTCAACAACGAGATGTACGGCACGATACGGATGTATCAGGAGCGCGCCTATCCCGGCCGCGTGTCCGGCACGGCGCTGACCAACCCCGACTTCGCCAAGTTCATCGAAGCGTTCGGCGGCCATGGCGAGGTGGTGACGGAAACGGCCGGGTTCGCGCCCGCTTTCCGCCGCGCGGTCGAGAGCGGGCAGCCGGCGGTGATCGAACTGCGCATGAACCCCGAGCAGATCAGCACGCGGGCCACCATCGCCGACCTACGCGCGGGCGGGACGGCCAAGCCGAAGCGGTCGCCGGCCGTCAAGCGCGCGCCGTCGGCCGCCAGGAATGCCAGCAAGCCCAAGAAACGTTGAGTTCGAGGCGAACTGGACCCGTGTGTTGGGGCGATCATGGATAAGCCCGTAGCCGGTGCGCTGACCGGCGCTGGCCAAAGCCCGGCGCAACCGAACGACGCGGCAGGCGATCGTCTGCCCGGGTTTTCCCTGCGTTTCTGGACGCTGGCATCGCTGACCGGCATCGGCACCGGGATTGGCGCTGGGCTGCTGATGATGCTGCTGCGGGCGGTGCAGCACCTGTGCTATTCCTATCGCGGCGGCATGTTCCTGGACGCGGTGCAACGGGCGCCGGTCACGCGCCGTGTGGTGGTGGTTTGCTTTGCCGGCCTGCTTGCCAGCGCGGGTGTTTGGCTGCTGAAGCGCAGCGCCGGCGGACACGGCGGTGAGCTGAATGAACGTATCTGGTTCCATTCGGGCCGGATGCCGACGGCCAAAACCATCATCCAGGCAGCGTTCTCGATCGTGCTGGTCGGCATGGGCGCGTCGCTCGGCCGTGAATCCGCTCCCCAGCAGACGGGCGCCGCGATCGCCAGTTGGTTGTCCCGCACGGGAAAGCTGACCTCCGCCGAGACGC
>CAXUIE010000038.1:14170-15268 GCA_964250825.1 uncultured Acidisphaera sp.
GTCTACAACGTGCCGCTGGGCGGCGCGCTGTTTTCGCTGGAGGTGCTGCTCGGCACGCTCGCACTTCCCCTGATCCCGCCGGCAATCCTGGTTTCCGTTATAGCGACCGTGGTGTCGTGGCTCTTTCTTCCCGACCAACCGACCTATACCGTTCCCGCCTATGCGGTCAGTTCGAGCGTGCTGGTCTGGTCGATCGGGTTCGGCCCGATCGCCGGTTGTGCGAGCGTGTTCTTCGTCCGGCTGATAGCGCGGGCCGACGGGCTCAAGCCGAAGAAAGGCATCGCGATGATCGCGCCGGTCGTCGTGTTCGCGGCGCTGGCTTTGACGTCCATTTGGTTCCCGCAGCTTCTCGGCAACGGCAAGGACGCCGCGGAGCTGGGCTTCAGGGGCACGCTCGGCATTCCGCTGCTGCTTGCGCTCGCCGTCCTCAAGCCGCTGATGACCGCCGCCTGCCTCGGCAGCGGCGCGCCGGGTGGGCTGTTCACCCCGAGCGTGATGTTCGGCGCGATGCTGGGCGGCTCGCTTGGCCGCGTCTGGTCCCTGCTATGGCCGGGCGCGGCACCCGGTAGTTATGCGCTGGTCGGCGCCGCGGCGGTTCTTGCCGCCAGCATGCAGGCACCCATCGCCGCCCTTGTGCTCATGCTGGAACTCACCGACCACATGGTGACGATGATGGTCCCGACCCTGTTGGCGGTGGCGGGGGCAAGCGTGGTGGCGCGAAGGCTCGATCCGCGCTCGGTTTATACCGGCCGGCTGCACAGCGGGCGAATGGCGGCTTCGGCTGGGTCGGCGGAAATCTGCCCGCATTATCGACACCTGCTGGCGCGGCATGTGGAGACGATCTCGGTCGCCGCGAACTATCCCGAAGTGCTGGAGCGAGTCCTCGGCGAGGTAGGCTGCCCGAAGCGGTTATATGTCATAGACGAGAAAGCGCGCTTGGCCGGACGGATCGACGCCGCAGGCGCCAGACATCCAGGCGCGCTGCCGCCGGTGCTGTCGACCGCCGCCGCCACCGACCTCATGGAGCGCATCAAGCCCCTCGACGCGGATGCCAGCGAAGCGGAGGCACTCGACCGGCTACGGGCGGAGCCGGCGGGG
>CAXUIE010000038.1:15278-15613 GCA_964250825.1 uncultured Acidisphaera sp.
GGCGTTGGCCTGGTAGGGGTCGGCCCGCCCCGGGCTCGGGGGGTCGCGGGGGGGCTATTGCCCCGCGGTGGACCGTGAGGGACGGCTCGTCGGGGTCGCGGTAAACCGGCGGGCCGGTGATGGGGCGGGTCGCGCGTGACCCGTCGCCTATCGCGCGTCGCGCGCCTCCTGGCGGGCTCGCCAGTCGAGGAACTTGTCGAACAACGCGCGGCGCTGGGCGTGGCTCAGGTGCTTCGGCAGATGACGGTCGGCCGCGAGGAAGCGCTCGAAATCCCGCCTGAGCTGCGCTCGCTGCTGGGCGTGGAAAGGAGGTCGCGACTGGGCCTGGGTTGAAG
>CAXUIE010000039.1:0-15509 GCA_964250825.1 uncultured Acidisphaera sp.
CCATCGGATAGCCGAAATCGACCATCACCTTGTCCACCTGCTCGGGCAGGCAGCCCTCCTCCAGCAGGATGGACATCTCCGTGTTGAACGGCGCGCGCGAGCGGTTGGCGACGAAGCCGTCGCAATTGCCCGCCATCGCGCTGATCTTGCCGATGCGCCGTCCGAGCGCCATCGTCGTGGCCAGCACTTCCGGCGAGCTCTTGCTCCCCTTCACCACCTCCAGCAGCTTCATCACGTTGGCCGGGCCGAAGAAGTGCGATCCCGCCACGTCGGCCGGGCGCTTGGTCACCTCCGCCATGCGATCGATGTCGATGGCCGAGGTGTTGGTCAGCAGCAGGGCACCCGGCTTCATCGCCGCATCAAGCTTGCGAAACACCTCCTGCTTGACCGGGATCTCCTCGAACACGACCTCGATCACGACGTCGGCGTCGCCGATCTCCCCGTAGGTCGTCACCGGCTGGATGCGCGCGAGGCGCCGTCCCATCTCGTCAGCCGGCAGGCTGCCGCGCTTGACGCTGGTTTCGTAATTGCTGCGAATCCGCTCCATCCCGCGATCGAGCGCCTCCTGCGTCGCCTCCAGAACGCGCACCGGCACTCCGTGGTCGGCGAAGCTCATGGCGAGGCCCCCGCCCTGGCCCCCGCCGCCCACCACGGCCGCCGTCTTGATCTCCTTCACCGGCGTGTCGGCCGGGATGTCCGGCAGCTTCGCCACCTCGCGCTCGGCGAAGAACGCATAGCGCAGCGCGCGCGCCTCGTCGGCGTTCTCGAGTTCCGCGAACAGCTCCTGCTCGCGCCGGAGCCCTTGCTCGAATGGCAGGGCGCAGGCCGCCTCGACGGCCGCGATGCAGTGATAGGGCGCTTTCTGGTTGCGCGCGCGTCGGGCGATGCTTTTGCGCATCGCCTCGAACAGGCCGGGCTCGGCCTTCGCCTCCGCGAGCTTGTCGGTCCGCTCGCTCACCCGCGGCAGCGGCCGGTCGTCGGCGATCTTCCTCGCCGCCCCGACGGCCGCGATGCGAAGGTCGGTCGCGTCCTCCACGATGGCGTCGATGATGCCGAGGGCGAGCGCTTCGTCGGCCCCGACGTGCCGCCCGGAGACGATCATCTCGAGCGCCGCCTTCGGCCCGATCAGGCGCGGCAGGCGTTGGGTGCCGCCGCCTCCCGGAAGAATGCCGATCAGCACCTCGGGCAGCCCGACCTTCGCACTCCGGGTCGCGATCCGGTAGTTGCAGGCCATCGCGTTTTCGAGGCCGCCGCCGAGCGCGAAGCCGTGGATCGCCGCGACCACGGGCTTCTCGCTCCGGTCGAGCGCGTCGTGGCTGCGCTCGCCGATCGGCGGACGCGCCCGGCCCGTGCCGAACTGCCGGATATCGGCCCCGGCGATGAACGCGCGGCCCGCGCCCATCAGCACGATGGCCTTGATCGCCGGGTCGTCGTTGGCCCGCCGCACGCTCTCGATGATGCCCTCGGGCACGCCGGGGCTGAGCGCGTTCACCGGCGGATTGTCGACGACGATGACGCCGATGTCGCCGTCCGTTTCCCAACGGACGAGCGGTTTGCCGCTCATGCTTCCCCCAACTGCTGCGTTCGGGAGAGCGTAGGGCAGCACCGGAGTCTCGTCCACGCTACGGGGCGGGGAACAATGCGTTGCTGTGGCCGAGCCACCGATACACCAACAGCCCGATCCATTCGTGCGTCGCCATGTCGAGCGCCGAAAGGTGCTGGCCGAGCGATGACGGCAGCCAGAGCACGGGGTCGAGGCCCGACTTATAGGCCACCGGCCAGGCGATCACCGGCCAACCCACCGCCCGGAACGTGCCCATGGCGCGCGGCATGTGTTCGGCGGACGTCACGAGCAGCCAGGTCTCGCCCGGCTTGGGCCGCACCAGCGCCTTGGTGTCCACGGCGTTCTCCCAAGTCGTGCGCGACTTGTCTTCGAGGACGATCCGCTCCCGCGGCACGCCAAGCTCGACCAGCAGCGTCGCCGCCGTTTCGGCCTCGGGCACCCGCTCGTGCAGCAGCGAACCATACGCGCCGGTATAGACAAGCTTCGCATCGGGGTAGCGCCGTGACAGCGCCACCGCTTCCGTCATGCGTTCGGCGGCGGCGTTGAGCGACGGAAGGCCGCGCGCGTTGCTGATCTCGGGCACCAGCGCGCCACCCAGGACAATCAGCCCATCGACATGCGCTGGCGCTTGGGCGGGATGTGGGAACCGATCCTCGAGCGGCAGCAGCGCCAGTTGATCGACGGGCAGCAGCAGCACGAGCACGAAGCCGATCACGCCGGTCCACAGCAGCCAGCGACGCCGCAGCACGAGGCCACCCAGGCAACAGAGCAGCAGCAAGGTGCTCGGCCGGAGGATGAGGTCGGCCAGCTTGGAAAGGATGAAGAGCATGCGGGCTTTATAGCGGCAGGGTTCTTGGCCGTCCTACGGCGCCGGAAGACACGGTCTCAGCCCGCTCCGTTCCGAAGCGTTGCCTAGGGCACACCATCTCCCACGGAGAGAAACGATCCCGATGCGGCTCCCGGATGGACCACGATGGGCGGCTCGAATATGCCGAGCACCGTCTGGTAAAGGGAGCCGAAGCCGGTCTCAGCGGGGCTGCTGTTCACCCCCATGACGACTACCAGCTCGTCTTGCGGGCGACGAAACCAGATGACGGTGTGGGCAAACGTTTGACCCTGGTAGAACCAGACCGAGCCTTCCAAGAACCGCAACCAACCCTGGCCAATCCAGAGCGCGTAGCCACTCGGATCGGCTTCGGAGGTCGCCGAGATGGGCTGTCCTGAAGTCTCCGATACAAGGGAGAACAACTCGGCTTTCTGTTTGGCTGGCAGCAGGGTGTCGCTGAACATCGCCCTCACCCAGCGGGCCACGTCCGGCAGGCTGGCGACGATCCCTCCCGAGGAGTCTTCAACGGAAAGGTTCATCGTCTTCAAGTCTTGCCCGAGCAGGTCGTCCACTGGAAACTGTGGGCAGGGCGGCTCCAGGTTCGCGCCCACTCTGCAGAAAGACTGCGTGTCATAACCACTCGGCATGGCATCGAGCAGCCGCTCCGGCGGCACCCCGCGGCGGTAGTAGGTTTCCTGCAACCGCAACGGCGCGAGGAGCATCCACTTGAGCGCCGTCGGATAGGGCATGCGGCTCGCTCTCGCGACGACCATCCCGGCTAGGATGTACTTCGTATTCACGTATTCCCAAGGAGCCGCCGGTTCGCCCTTTGGAGGATAAACGTAGCCGACCAGGTCCGCAGGCGCGAAGGTCCGATGGATGTTCGCGACCAAGTCCGCTTCGAAAGCGGTGTCGAGAATGTAGTCGTCGTGGATCGGCGCCGTCATGTTCAGCAACTGCTCGATGGTGATGGACGACCAGGCCGGATACTCGGGCAGCCACTGGCCGAGCGTGTCGTGGATGTCCAGCACGCCCGCTGCCTCCAGTCGCAGGATCAGCACGGCGGTAAAGCTCTTGGTGATGCTGCCGATCTTGAACAGCGCGTCCGGGCAGACATCGCTGCCACCCTGCAACGACGTGCTGCCGCTGGGGACGTCGATAGCCGGTTCGGCCGCCGACGGGCTAATATGCACGCTGACGCCGGAGAAACCCTCCGCCTTGTGCCGTTCGGCATAGTAGGCGTGGACCGCCTGCTGCAGGGCGGGATGGCGCGGGTCGCCCTCCCTCGCGGCTAACTGGTCTCGCTGGTTCCGGCATTGGGCGTGCGCCGGGTTCGTGCCCGCGCAAAGGGCGGCGAAGATTGCGAGCCCGGCGAGCACGGCCGAGCGCGAGCCAGATGATAGAGTTCTGGTGGACATTCCATCTTCTCATTGCGAACGAAAGCAGGGCGATCAACTGGTGCTGATGACGATCTGGACAAGCAAGTCCCGCAGATGCCTGTAGGCCATGTCACCGTCCAGGTGCTTGCGAGGTTGCGCCGGTTCGCGAACGCTTCGGCGAGCGCGCCGTCGTCGGACCCGGTGTCGTGGAAATCGTCGCCGAGCCAGCCGGCGGAGTGGTTGAGGAGCTGGCGGACGGTGACGCTCTGCGCCCCCTCGGGGGCGACGAAAGGCGGCGCGGGCGGAGGACAGGAGGAGCACCCCGGTGTCGCCGAAGCTGGGTGGCTGTTAGCGTCCGCGCTGGTGGTGGAAATTCCAGGGGAGTGAGGTGGCCATCGGGGCGGCGCTGGCGCGCGGCGAGGCGAGCGTGGCCTTCGTCGCCCAGCGCTACGGCTTTGCGAACGCCGGTCGCTTCGCCGCCGCCTACGCGAGGCGCTTCGGCGAGTTCCCGTCCGAGACGCGACGCCGCTCGGCGCCGTGTCCTGGCGATGGTGTCGTGACCAGGCCAAAGTAGCATTGGCGCGGCCTTCTTCACCTCCCTTCCCTTGTGTGCAGGGCAAGCTCAGTCCCGATAGGAAGCATCCTTGCGGTCCAGCAGGCGCAGCAGGCCCTGCCACTCCACGAGACCGTAGCGTCGGGTCGCGCCGGGCGCGTACATCGCGGTCGCCTTGTCGATCACCGGCTGCGACAGCTCGTTCAGCGGCGTGTTGCAGGCCATCGCCGCGAGCTGCGCCTGGCAGGCGCGTTCCATGCCGTACATGTAGTTGAACGCCTCGGCGACGCTCGGCCCCGTCGTGAGCAGGCCGTGGTTGCGCAGCACCATCACGTTGTACTCGCCGAGATGCGCGGCCAGCTTCTCGCGCTCGACCGGATCGCGCTCTGGCCCGCTGAAATCGTGGTAGGCGACCTGCCCGAAGAACCGCATGGCGGTCTGCGTGAGCGGCAGCAGCCCGCAGCGCAGCGCCGATACCGCCATTCCGGCGATCGTGTGGGTGTGCATCGCCGCCCCCGCGTCGGGGCGCGCGCGGTAGATCGCGCTGTGAATAACGAACCCCGCCGGATGCAGGCCGTGCTCCGGGTCCGGCTGGTGTAGCACCGCCCCGTCCAGATCGACGCGCAGCAAAGACGACGCGGTGATCTCGTCGAAGAACATCCCGTGCGCGTTGATGAGGAACTGCCCCGGCGCGTCCGGCACCCGCGCGCTGATATGGGTGTAGATCATGTCCGACATGCCGTAGACATCGCAAAGCCGATAAGCCGCCGCGAGGTCGACCCTCGCCTGCCACTCGGCCGCACTCACGCGCTCGCGAAGCGACGGCGGGCGGAGGCTCGCCGCGCTGATCCCGGTGTCCAATCCCGCCTCCCTTGCTGTTCCGCCCAAGGAGCCTACGCTCACGGCCAAGACGAAGCCACGGAGGAAACCATGCTGAGCGGCACGCACAGCTTTCCCAACATGGAGCAGGTGGTCTACGGCAAGCCGTTCGCCCCAGCGGCGGCGGCCGAGGCGGAGCGGATCGGCGCGCGCGCGGTCTTTCTGATGGTGGGCGGCACGCTTTCGCGCGAAACGGACGTGCTGACCCAGCTCCGCGACGCCCTCGGCAACCGCGTCGCCGGCACCTGGACCAAGATGGGTGCCCACACCCCGCGCGAGGACGTGGTCGGCGCGGCCAACGCCGCTCGCGAGGCCCGGGCGGACCTCATCCTCACCCTTGGCGGCGGCAGCGTGACGGACGGGGCCAAGATGGTGGAGCTCTGCCTCGCCAACGACGTGACCAGCCCCGATCAGCTCGACGCGTTCGCCGGCCGGTCCCGCAAGGAGGGCAGCGGCGATCCGGAGCCGATCAAGGCGCCCACCGTGCGCGGCGTAACCATCCCGACCACGCTCTCGGCCGGAGAGTTCTCCGGGATCGCGGGCTGCACCGACACCGCCCGGCACGTCAAGCAGGCCTACCGCCACCCCAATTTCATCCCGCGCGCCGTGATCCTCGATCCGGCCGTGACGGTGCACACGCCGGAATGGCTGTTCCTGTCCACCGGCATCCGGGCACTCGACCATGCGATCGAGGGGTTCTGCTCCACCGCCGGCGGCCCCTACTCCGACGCCGCCTGCCTCCACGCGCTGCGACTGCTCGGCCGCGGCCTGCCACGGGTGAAGGCCGATCCGAGCGACCTCGACGCGCGGCTCGACTGCCAGACCGGCGCGTGGCTTTCCATGGTCGGCGTCGGCGCCGGCGTGCCGATGGGGGCAAGCCACGGCATCGGCCACGTGCTCGGCGGCACCGCCGACGTGCCGCACGGCTACACCTCCTGCGTGATGATGCCGCACGTGCTCAAGTACAACGAGCCGGTAAGCGCGGATCGCCAGGCGCAGGTGAGCGAGGCGCTCGGCCATCGCGGGGAGCCCGCGTCGGACGTCGTGCGAACCCTCATCGCCGCGCTCGGGCTTCCGGGGCGGCTGCGCGACGTGGAGGTCAAGCAGGAGCAGTTCGACCTCATCGCCAGGGAATCGATGCACGATTTCTGGATCCCGACCAATCCGCGCCCCATCGAAAGGTGGGAGACGGTGCGCGAGCTGCTCGAGCAAGCCTGGTAGCACTTCCGGCCGGCCCGGCGGGGCGGTAGCCTTCCGTGAGGGAGGACCACCGCCAATGGCTGATTACGATTGGATCGTCGTGGGGGCCGGCTCGGCCGGCTGCGTGCTGGCCAACCGGCTGAGCGAGGACCCGACGAAGAAGGTGCTGCTGCTCGAGGCCGGCGGCAAGGACGACAATTTCTGGATCCCGATCCCCGTCGGGTTCTCCAAGCTGATGGTCAACCCGAAACTCAACTGGATGTTCACGACCGAGCCGGAGCCCAATTGCCACGGCCGCTCCATCCCGATCCCGCGCGGCAAGACGCTGGGCGGCTCAAGCTCCATCAACGGGATGCTGTACGTCCGCGGCAATCCGCTCGACTACAACACGTGGTCGCAGTTCGGGAACCGCGGCTGGTCATATGATTCGGTGCTGCCGTACTTCAAGAAATCCGAGCACTACGAGCGCAACAACGACGACCCCGCGCGGGGCTACGGCGGCCCGCTGAACGTCGCCGAGATGCGCGAGAACCACGAGCTTTGCGACGCCTTCATCGGCGCCGCCGCGGACGAAGGCTGGCAACCGAACCCGGACTACAACAACGGCCATCAGGAAGGTTTCGGCTATTACCAGGTGACGCAGAAGAACGGCCGCCGCTGGTCCACCGCGCGCGCCTTTCTCGACCCGGCCCGTTCGCGCTCGAACCTGCACATCGAGACCAGCGCCCAGTGCACCGGCCTCATGCTGGAGGACAAGCGATGCGTCGGCGTCCGCTTCGTCCAGAACGGGCAGGCGCGCGAGGCGCGCTGCGACGGCGAGGTGGTGCTGGCGGCGGGTGCGGTGCAATCGCCGCACATCCTGGAGGTGTCCGGCATCGGCCAGCCGGAGCTGCTGCGATCGTTCGGGATCGAGCCCAGGCACGCGCTGCCCGGCGTCGGGGAGAATTACCGAGACCATTACGCGCCGCGCATGAACTGGCGGGTCAAGCTGCCGATCACGCTGAACGAGCAAACGCGGGGCCTCACCTTCGCGCGCGAGATCGCCAAGTACTTCATGAGCGGCCGCGGCATTCTCACCTACACCGCCGGCATCGTGTACGGGTTCGTCAAGACGCGGCCGGAGCTGGAGGAGCCCGACGTACAGTTCCATTTCGCGCACGCGAGCTACGGCAACGCGGCCAACCGCCTGCTCGAGCGCGAGCCGGGCATGACGCTCACCGCCTATCAGTGCCGCCCGGAGTCAAAGGGCTCCATCCATCTCCGCTCGGCCGACCCGCTCGCCGCCCCCGCGATCCGGCCCAACTATCTGGCGGACCCGCTCGATCAGCGCGTTGTGGTGGACGGCATGAAGATCGGCCGGCGCATCATCGACAATCGCATGCTGGACAAGTATCGCGCCTACGAGATGAACCCGGGTGACGCCGTGCAAACCGACGAGGAGTGGCTCGACTTCGCCCGCCGCAACGGCCAGACGACGTATCACGTCGTCGGGACCTGCAGGATGGGCCAGGACCCGATGGCCGTCGTCGACGATCAGCTGCGCGTGCGGGGGCTGGAAGGGCTACGGGTGGCGGACGCCTCGGTGATGCCGACGATGGTGTCCGGCAACACCAACGCCGCCACCATCATGATCGCCGAGAAGGGGGCGGACATGATGAAGGCCGCCGCGCGCGGCGAGGTGGCGCGGGCGGCATGACGCAGGCTGTGATAGGTTTGCCGCCATGAACGTAGCCCTCCGCAAGCCCATGACCATTGCCGAGTTCCTCGCCTGGGAGGAGCGGCAGGAGTTCAAGCACGAGTTCGACGGCGTCCGGATCATCGCCATGGCCGAGGGTACCGCCGCTCATGCGCGAGTTCAACGCAATCTTGCCATTGCGATCGGCGGCGGCCGGCTGCGTGGCAAGCCTTGCGAGTTCTACGGCAGCGATCTCAAGATCGAGGCCGCCGGCAGCATCCGCTACCCGGACGGCTTCGTCGCCTGCACGCCGGTGCCGCCGCGCAGCGGGAAAGGGGGCGTTCCGCGCGTCTTTCCCGGACCGGCATGAGTTCCTCGGCCGCCGCGCCGGGGCCCATCGACGTCCACACCCACGTCGTCCCGTTCACGCTCCCTGACCCTCCCAGCGGGTCCGGCCTGGAGCGTTGGCCGTCGATGATGGGCGGATCCGATTGCAACCATCGCCAGGTGATGATCGCGGGCAAGCTGTTTCGCACGGTCTCCGACGCGTGCTGGGACGCCGATCGCCGCGTCGAGGCGATGGACTCGGCGGGAATAGCGGCCCAGGTCCTCTCGCCGATGCCGGAATTGCTGTCCTATTGGTTCGCGCCGGCCGCGGCGCTCCGCCTCGGGCGCGCGGTCAACGACGCGATCGGCGGCATGGTGCGGCAGGCGCCGGCCCGCTTCATGGGGCTGGGCATGGTGCCGATGCAGGACCCCGATCTCGCGGCGCGAGAACTCGACACGCTGATGCGCGACGGCCGGTTCCGCGGCATCGAGATCGGCACCAACGTCAATGGCGTCTCGATCGCCGACCCGCGCTTCGGCCCGTTGTTCGCCGCCGCCGAGGAAACCGGGGCGGCGGTGTTTGTCCACGCGCTACATCCGGCGGGGGAGACGCACATGGTCGGGCCGCCCGCCTTGAAGGCAGTCGCGGCGTTTCCGTGCGAGACAGCGCTGACCCTCGCGGCGCTGATGACGAGCGGCACGCTGAGCCGGCACCCGCGCCTCAAGATCGCCTTCAGCCACGGCGGCGGCGCGTTCGGGCTTGTGCTGCCGCGGCTGATGCAGGGCTGGGCCGTGCTGCCCGCCCTGCGCGAGGCGATCGCGGAATCGCCGGCCGACATAGCGCGCCGCTTGTATTACGACTCGCTGGTCTATGATGCGGCGACGCTCGCCTTTCTCGTCAGCGTGTTCGGCGAGCGGCAGATCATGATCGGCACGGATTACCCGTTCGACATTTTCGAGCGGGACCCAATCGGACGGCTGCAAGGTGCCGGGTTCCCCGACCCGACGCTGCGTTTACTGAAGCACGGCAACGCGCGCCGCTTCCTCGGCCTGACCGTCCGAGGCCGGTCAGGTCCCGACGACCGCTCTCGTCTCGCGGGTCCTGGCCGCGTGCCGCTTCAGCTCGCGAACGATGTGGGTGTGCAGCCGCTTGAGATGGCCGGTGATCTCGCGCGACGCCGCGCCGGCGTCGCCGCTCGCGATGTGCGAGACCAAGCGACGGCGCGTGGCGACCAGGCCGGGAAGCGGGCCGATGTCGAACCGCTCCACCTGCTGTAGCAGGATCGTGCTGATCGACACGACGATCACCTGGATCACCTGGTTGCCGGTCGCCTCGGCGAGCAGGCGATAGAAATCGAGCCCGACCGCGACGCGCTCCGCCACCGGCGCGTCGAGTGCCAGGCCCGCGAGCCGGTCGATGTTGCGTTCGAGCGCCTCGACGGTTTCCGGCGCGATGCGCTCGCTCGCCAGGCGCACCGCGAGATCGAGCACCAGGACCCGCGCCTCGGTGAGGCTGTCGATCGAAATCCGGCCAAGATAGAACATGTCGCGGATCGACCGCGTAACCAGGTCCGGGTCGCCGCGCAGAACGAATGCCCCGCCTTTGACGCCCTTCTGCAAGCGGACCACGCCGGCGATCTCGAGGCTCCGCAGCGCTTCCCGCACCGCCGAGCGGCTGACGCCGAAGCTCGCCGAAAGATCGCGCTCGGACGGCAGCTTGTCGCCCGGCCGCAGCTCGTTGGCCGCCATGCGCAGCCTGATCTCGTCGCAGATCCGCTCAAAGACACGTATCCGCCGCACCGGCCCGAGCGTGGGGCCAAGCGCGTCGGGAGGCTCCGTCGCCGGCCGCTCCGCCGCGCGCGGTCTGCTCGCCAGCCGTTCGATCTTTCGCGTCACGGCGCTACAGGATGATGCTAACCTTGCCTTGCGGCCGCAGGGCGTCGAGATCGAGCACCGCCCGCTTCTTGCGGATGCGGATCGCTTGCTTGTCCGACGTGACGAGGTCGTACTCGCTGTGACCCGGATACACGTCGGCCTTGCCGAGACGGCTGCGATAGACGACGAAGCTGCAAGCGACGCGCGCGCGGCCCTCGCCGGCGTTCTCCGTCATCACGTTGCCAATGATGCGGCGGACGCGGGAGCGCGGGTGCTCCGCGTGCGCTTGACGCTTGAGCAGGCGCTTGGCGCGTTCCGCCAGGCGGTGCCGGTCGTCGTAGATCAGGTATAGCGACCTCGTCGGATCACCGTCGGGCAGGTCGGTCGAGGGCACCAGGTACTCGCCGTCCTCGGTGAACAGGTCCGCCCATTCCTGGAGGCGCCAGCCGTCCAGCAACGCCGCCTCGCGGAACAGGAAATCCTCCGCCTCCGACCGTGTCAGACCCGCGCCGCTCATGCCGCCCTCCTCCGCCCGCCTCCCACCCGGCTCTAACCGAGAGAGCATTGGTCCCACCATTTCGAGCGCTCCCATCCGTGATTGTCAAATAATCAACGTGGCGTCGCCCGGGACGGTGATTGACGGATAGGGTTTGGACGGACCATTGTGACCGCCGGTCACGTTCAACGGTGAGGACGCGGCTGGATGGGAGCGAGGGATGCGGACACGTCTCGGCCGACGGCGACTGGCCGCATTGTTCTGCGCGAGCGCCTTGGCGCGACCGGGGCCGTCGAGGGCGGACCAAGCCGATCCCGGGGTCACGGACACCGAGATCAAGCTCGGCACCACGTCGCCGTATAGCGGGCCAGCTTCCTCGTACGGCCAGTATGGCCGGGCGCAATCAGCCTATTTCAGCATGCTGAACGCGCAGGGCGGCATCAACGGGCGGAAGGTAAACCTCATTTCGCTCGACGATGCGTATTCCCCGCCCAAGACGATCGAGCAAACCCGGCGCCTGGTGGAGGCGGAAGGCGTGCTGGCGATCGCCGGGCCACTCGGAACGGCGCCGAACACGGCAATTCAGAAATACCTCAACGCGCGGAAGATCCCGCAGCTTTTCCTCACGTCCGGCGGCACGCGGTTCAACAACCCGGCGAGCTTTCCCTGGAGCATCCCCCTCTATCCTTCGTACGACACGGTCGGACGCGTGTTCGCCAAGTATCTGCTGGCGACGCGGGCGAGCGCCAAGATCGCCGTGCTCCACCTCAACGACGATCTCGGAAAGGACCATCTCGGCGGCTTGCGGGCCGGGCTCGGCGACCGCGCCGACGGAATGATCGTCGCTGTGCAGACGCATGAGATCAGCGATCCGGTGGTGGACGCGCAGATCATCACGCTCCAGGGTTCAGGCGCGGACACGGTGTTCCTGTTCACCACCCCGAAATTCGCCGCCCAATCGATCCGCAAGATCGCCGACATGGGGTGGCGGCCGCAGCGGTTCATCTCGAACACCGCCGCCTCGACGCGCACCACATTGATCCCGGCAGGCTTGGAGCGGTCAGCGGGCGTCATCACGGCAGCTTGGGAGAAGCGGTCGGAAGATCCCGAATGGGCCTCCGCGCCGGACATGATCGCCTTCGTCAAAGCGATGAAAACTTACGCGCCGGAAGCGGATCTGGGCGAGGACTCGCTCATCCCCGGCTACATCAACGCCGCGATGGTCGCCACCGTGCTGGCGGCGTGCGGCACCGATCTGACACGGGCCAACATCCTCGACAAGGCGACCCACCTCTCGGGCGCGACGCCGCCGCTGCTGCTGCCCGGCATCCGGCTCAGCAACTCTCCCAACGACTACACGGCGTTCCATCAACTGCGGCTCAATCAATTCAACGGCACGCGATGGGCTGCCCTGGGCGATCTCGTCGAACTGCCCGCGGCGGCGCGGAAATAGGAGGGATTGATGGCGCAACACCGATCACTGATCCGTGCCGATTTGCGGCAAGCGCTGCGCGAAGCCGTCGTGGAGGACCGGGCGGGCGGCTCGTTCAAGGTCAACCGCCGCGTCTTCGTCGACGAGGCCGTGCTGGCAATGGAGAAGCAAACGATCTTCGACCATTGCTGGCTGTATCTCGGGCATCAATCGGAAGTGCGGCAGACGGTCTCGTTCGTCACCCGCAAGGTCGCCGGCCGTCCGCTGCTGTTCAACCGCGACCGCAACGGGACGATCCGGGCGTTCTATAATACCTGCTCGCATCGCGGCGCGCTGGTCTGCCGCGAGACCGCCGGCCGCAGGCGCGCGTTCCAGTGCCCGTATCACGGCTGGGTTTACGACGATCTCGGCGTGCTCGTGGCCGTGCCGGGCAAGGAGTCGATGGCGCCGGGCCTCGTCGAGAGCGGGGCGATGAACCTGACCCCGGTGCCACGCCTCGAAACGTTTAGGGGCTTCGTGTTCGTCAACTTCGATGCCGATGCCGTCAGCCTCGAGGATTACCTCGCGGACGCGCGCGACATCCTTTCCGTGGTCGCCGACCAGGGCGAGGACGGCATGGAGATCGTCGGCGGCACGCAGGATTACTGCATCGGCGCCAACTGGAAACTGCTGCAGGAGAACAGCGCCGACTCTTATCATGCGGCGACAACGCACTCGACGTATTTCGACTACGTGGCCGCGCGTGACCGCACCACCCCCGGCATCCGCGTCTCGGAGGAGACGCCGCACACCGGCGTGCGGGACCTCGGCAATGGCCACGCCGTCATCGAATCGGTCGGCTCCGCGCCGTGGGGCCGGCCCTATGCGCGTTGGGTGCCGGGCTGGGGCGAGGAGAGCCGCGCCGAGGTGGACGACATCGCGCGCCGTCTGGTGGCACGGTTGGGCGAGGAACGCGGCAAACGCGTCAGCCAAGGGGACCGGAACACGCTGATCTTCCCGAACCTGGTGGTCAACGACATCATGGCGATCACCGTGCGGACATTCTTCCCGGCGCGCCCCGACTACATGGACGTCAGCGCCTGGGCGCTGGCACCGATCGGCGAAAGCGCGACCTCGCGCGACCGCAGGCTGCGCAACTTCCTCGAGTTCCTTGGCCCGGCCGGCTTCGCCTCGCCCGATGACGTCGAGATGCTGGAGATGTGCCAGGACGGCTACAACAACCGCATCGGTGTCGAGTGGAACGACATTTCCAAGGGCCTGCTTAAGGCCAAGCCCGATCGGAACGACGAAGAGCAGATGCGCGTGTTCTGGCGTCGCTGGTCCGCGCTGCTGAACGGCAACGCCGCGAATGTGGCGCACACGCAAGCCGCAGCAGCCGAATAGCGTCGCCGCAACAACGAGGAGGGGACGATGGCCGAAATCCTGGCGCTTGGCATCTCGCACTACCCGCCGCTCACCGGCCGCGACGAGCGCATGGCGGGCATCCTGAAGCGGATGCTGCAGAATCCCCGCCTGCCCGAACACCTCCGCACGCCGGAGGGGTGGCCGGCGGAGATGCGCGCGGAATGGGGCGACGACGCGGGCACCGCCTCGGCGGCGCGGCACCGCGCGGCGCTGGTCGGCTGGATGGAGCGGGCGCGCGCCGCACTCGATGCGTTCAAGCCGGATTTCGTGCTGATGTGGGGCGACGACCAGTATGAGAATTTCCGCGAGGACGTGATCCCACCCTATTGCGTCAGCGCCTTTGACAAGTTCACGTTCTCGCCGCCCGCCGACAACGTATGGGGCGAGACCGACAGGACCTACGAGGTCGCCGGCCAACGGACCGCCGGGAAGATGCTGGCCGGCAAGTTGATCGAGCAGGGTTTTGACACCGCCTACGCCTACAAGCCGCTGCACCATGGCCTCGGGCACGCCTTCACCAACGCGGTGCTGTATCTCGACTACCAGCGGACCGGCTTTCCCTACCCCATCCTCCCGGTCGCCGTGAACTGCTACGGGCGCAAGGTCGTCGCCCAGCGCGGCGGCATGCCGAACTTCGAGACCGTGGTCGCGCTGGACGATCTCGATCCGCCGGCGCCAACACCCTGGCGCTTGTTCGACCTCGGCGCCGCCACGGCCCACATCCTGGCCGACTCGCCCTACCGCGTGGCGCTGCTCGCGTCGTCCGGGTGGTCGCACGCGTTCCTGACCGAGAAGAACCACTACTTGTATCCCGACACGCCGGCGGACCGGCGGATGTACGAGCATCTGCGCGATGGCGACTACGCGGCGTGGCGGAGCTATTCCGGTGCGTCGGTGGAGGAGAGCGGGCAACAGGAGATCCTGAACTGGATGTGCCTGGTCGGCGCGCTCAGCGCGTTGGACCGCAAGCCAAGCGAGACCGGCTTCGTCGACACGTGGATTTTCAACTCGTCGAAGACGTTCCTGATCGCTCCGCCGTGATACTGAAAAACAAGGTGGCGCTCGTCACCGGCACCAGTCCCAACATCGGCGGCGGTATCGCCGAGGAGCTCGCGGCCGAAGGTGCGGCGATCGTCGCGGTTGATGCCCGCGAGGAAAACGCCATCGATTGCCCCCGCTTCATCGAACGGCTCGGCGGCCGGGCGATCGGCGTCGCCGGCGACGTAACGGATGAAACCGCCGTGCGCGCGGCCGTCGATGCCGCGCTCGCTGCCTTCGGGCGGATCGATATCCTCGTGAACAATGCGGCCACCTTCAACAAAAAGGGCGTGCTCGACATGCCCCTCGTCGAGTGGCAGCGGCAAACTGGCATCATCCTCGAGGGAGCGTTCCTGTTCACCAAGCATGTGGCAACGGCGATGATCGCGCGCGGCCACGGCGGCGCGGTCATCAACATCATCTCCACGGCCGGACACCAGGGCGAGCCCGGCAACATCGCCTATTGCACCGCCAAGTGCGGGCTGCTGAACTTCACGCGCTCGGCGGCAATGGAGCTGGTCGGCCACGGCATTCGCGTCAACAGTCTGACACCCACCGCGACCGATCCAGCCGAATCCCACGACCGCGCCGAGCGATGGGGACGCAGCGTTGTTCGCCCGGATGGGCTCGCGCGTCGGATGGAGCCGTTTCGCCGCGGCGTGCCGATGCAGCGTCTTCCCAAGCCGAGCGACTACGGCCGGGCAGCGGCGTTCCTCGCGTCGGACGCCGCCGCGATGATCACCGGGACGGATCTGCGCGTCGATGCCGGCGCGGTCGCCCGCTATTGGGCGTGGGAACCAACCGCCATCGCAACGGGATGACACGACCAGGATGACCGACGAGCGTGGGCTGTATCGCTAC
>CAXUIE010000040.1:0-13076 GCA_964250825.1 uncultured Acidisphaera sp.
ACTCCGCCGAAGCCCCGCAGGCGTGCGCTCGCCCGCGGGTCGGCCGGGTCGTAGCCGGCCAGAACCTCGTGGACCGCTTGCAGATCCTCGATCGAGCGGGCGACGGCCCCGATCACCTCGAAATCGGCCATGATTTGCGGGAACCCGCCGTTGCGGGCGACTTGCCCCACCGAAGGCTTGAGGGCGAACAGGCCGCAATGCGCCGCCGGGCGCCGCAGCGAGCCGCCGCCGTCGGTGCCGAGCGTCAAGGGGCCGATGCCGGCCGCGACGGCTGCCGCGCCCCCGCCGGTCGATCCGCCGGGCGTGCGGTCCCGCGCGTGCGGGTTGCGCGTGGCACCGAACAGGAGATTGCCGGTGTAGCCTTGCATGGTGAACTCGGGAACGTTGGTCTTGCCGAACAGCACGCAGCCGGCGCGCCGCAGCCGAGCCACCGCGGGCTCGTCGGCCTCCGGCATGAAGTCGGCGTAGAGCCGGCTGCCCCAGGTGGCCGGCATGCCCTGGACGAACAGGTTGTCCTTGATGGTGACCGGCACCCCGTCCAGCGATGAGGCGGGCACACCCGCCCGCCAGCGCTCCGTCGAGCTGGCGGCAGCGGCGGTCGCGCCCGGGCGATCGAGTGCCACCACCGCGTTCACCGCCTGGTTCACGGCGTCGAGCCGAGCAAGCACCGAGCGCAAAGCTTCCGACGGGGTGAACCGGCCGGCGGCGTAGCCCCCGACCAGCTCGCACGCGGTCAGCGACCAGAGCGGCGGGGCCGCGTTCACGATCAGAGTGCCACCATGCCGCCATCGACGCTCAGGTCGGCGCCGGTGATGAACGACGACCCCGATGAGCACAGAAACAGGATCGCCTCCGACACTTCCGGAGGCTCGGCGAAGCGGCCGATCGGGGTCAGCGGCAGGAATGCGGCCCGCTGCGCCTCCGTCACATCACGCTGCAAGCCGGTCATCGTGGTGCCTGGCGAGACCGAGTTGATCTGGATGTTGGACGGCGCGTATTGTACCCCTGCTTGGCGGGTCAGGGCCAGGACCGCGCCCTTGGACGCGCAGTAGGCGGCGGCGTCGCGCAGCCCGATGTGCGCGGCGGTCGAGGCCACGTTGCAGATCTTGCCGGCACCCTGGCGCAGCATCACCGGCAAAACGTGCTTCATGCCGAGCCAGACACCCTTGGCATTGACGTCCATGATGCGGTCCCATCCGGCTTCGTCCATGTCGACCGCGGTGTCGCCCGGAACGGCGATCCCGGCGTTGTTGACCAGCGCGTCAATGCTGCCCCGTTCGCCAGCCACCCGTTCGACCAAGGTCGCCCACCCGGCTCCGTCGCGCACGTCCATGCTGTGGGCCAGCGCGCCGCCGCCCGCTTCGGTGATCGCGGCGGCGGTCTCGGCGGCGCGCCGGACATCGATGCAAACCACGAACTTCGCGCCGGCCCGGGCGAAGCCGAGCGCCGCGGCGCGACCGATGCCGTCGCCAGCGCCGGTGACGAGGACGACCTTGCCGGTGAAATCGAGATCCATCGCGTTGCTCCCTTGGGGTTCCGAAACGCGGCATCCCGCTCCGCCGCTTGGAGCGCACTGTGTCGGCGTTGTCGGAAGCGCTATCGACCGGCCGTCAGTTGGCCGAGAACACGTAAACCGCGTGCACATAGCCAAGCCCGAGAGCCAAGTACCAGGCTATCACGAGGGCAAGCATCACGGAGCACACGGCCATCCCGGACGCAGCCATGCGCGGCGCATCGACGAAGGTACGTTGCGGAAAAGCACCGAATGCGCGCGACTCCATCGACATGACCATCATCGAAGCGCGCCGCAAGCTGCCGACCAGCAGGGGCATGGCGTAGCGCTTGGCCTCGCCGATGCGTCCGGCCAGGCCGCGGCGGCGCGCCACCCCGCGCACCGACTGGGCCGCCCGGATCGTCTGTATCTCCTGCTCGATGGTCGGCACGATGCGCAGTGCGATGAAGAAGGCATACGCGATGCGGTACGGCAACCGCATTTGCGTCACCAGCGCGATGGCGAGTTCGCGCGGGTCCGAGGTGCGCACGAACACCAGCGACGCCAGCACGATGGTGTAGATCCGCAACGCCGAGGCCAGCGCGTAATCCGCGCTCTCCGCGTAGACCGGGCGGCCGAAGACGTGGAACGCGACATGGGTTCCCGGGAGCGTCAGCGTCTGGATGATCCAGAAGCTGATGCAGGCCACGCCGAACAGCCAGGTGCCGCGGACGATGTCCGCCGGGCTGATCCGCGCCAGCACCAGCGCGGTGAACAGCACCACTCCGGCGATGGTGACCTGCACCCAGGCGATGTACGCACCGAACGCGAGCAGCGAGATCGCCAGCACCCATACCAGCTTGGTCAGCGGGTCGAGCCGATTGAAAAATGACCGCCCGGCGCGGAATTGGAAGGCGGTTGCTCGGCTCATGCCGGAGCGGCTTCCCGCGACAGGGCGACGGCGCGCACGAGATCGGGCAGCGATAAGGTGTGCTTGATCGGGCTGACGGGATGCGCTCGGGCCAGCGCCGCGCTGATCTCGAATACCGGCGGAGGGAGCAACCCGGCCTCATCAAGCAAAGCGGGGTCGGCGAACATGGCGAGCGGCCGACCGTCGAACAGCAGGCGGCCGCCGCCCAGCACCAGCACCCGCTCGGCCCATTCGGCGACTAGGCGGACGTCGTGGGTGATCATCAGCACGGTGGTGCCGTAGCGCTGGCGCAATCGCGCCATCAGCTGCATCAGTTGCTGCGCCCGCTCGTGATCCTGGCCGATGGTCGGCTCATCCAGCACCAGCAACCGCGGCTCCAGCACCAGCATGGTGGCGACGCTCAGCCGCCGCCGCTCGCCGAGGCTGAGGCTGAACGGCGAACGGTCGCGGTACTGCTGCAGGTCGACGATGGCGAGCATTTCGGCCACGCGATCGTTCACCGCCTGATCCGCCAGGCCGCGCACCTGCAGGCCGTAAGCGACCTCGCTCCAGACGCGGTCGGTGACGAACTGGTGGTCCGGATTCTGGAACACGTAGCCGATCTCGGCGGCAATCTCGCGCGGCTCCAGGGCGGCAAGATCCCTGTCGCCCAGCCACACGCCGCCGCGCGGCGGCTGGTTGATGCGCATCAGGAGCCGCGCCAGGGTGGTCTTGCCGGAGCCGTTGCGCCCGCACAATGCCACCATTCGGCCGGCCTCGAGAGTAAAGTCGATTGCGCGCAGCGTAGGCCGGGCGCGGTCGTAGCCGAAGGTGAGATTTCGCACGCGCATTAGCGGCCGGCCCTGTTCGGCCGGCTCCGGCTCCGGCTCCGGCACGTCGAGCGGCGGCGCGTGGTCGCCGACCAGGCAGGAAGCGAACACCACTGCCTCGCGAACGGTCAACGGCACGTTCGCCGCCGTCGCCGCCGCGCCACAAGCATCGCCCATCGCGAGCGCGAACTCCGCCGCTTGCGGGAACCAAGCGCTGACCGGCACCGCGGTCGGGTCGTCCCCGGCTTGCGCCGAGCGTCGACGCGAGAACGCTTCGCGGGGCGTGCCGTCGAACACAATCGTGCCGCGGTCCATCATCACCACCCGCGACACGCGGTCGGCGAGCTCGTCCACCCGATGCTCGACGGTGACGATCGTGGTGCCGGCCTCGCGATTTAGCCGTTGGAGGACGGCGAACACCTCCGCCATGCCGGCCGGGTCCAAATTCGCGGTCGGCTCATCCAGCACGAGCAGGCGGGGCCGCGCGGCCAGCACGGCGGCGATGCTCACGCGCTGTTTTTGGCCACCGGAAAGATCAAATATCGAGCGGTCGCCGAAGCCGTCGAGATCGACCAAAGCCAGCGCCTCGGATTGCCGCTGAAGGATCTCGCCGGCCGGTTGGCAGAGATTTTCGAGACCGAAGCAGACTTCATCGCGCACCCTCGTGTTGATGATCTGCCCTTCGGGATCCTGGAACACCATGCCGATCTCGGTGGCGAAGGTGGCCACCTTGGTGTCCGCCACGACGCGTCCGCACACCGTCGCTTCACCATCCAGCCGGCCTTTCAGAGTGTGCGGAATGGTGCCGTTCAGAAGCTGCAGCAGAGTGCTCTTGCCGCAGCCGCTGGGTCCGAGGATAAGGACGAACTCGCCCTCCCGCACCCGCAGCGACACGTCGCGCAGGACTGCTTGCGCTTCTCCTTCGTAAGCGTACGAGACCCGCCGCAGGTCGATAACGGGGCCGCTGCTTTTAGAAGCCGGGGCCACGGTCTCGGAATGCAGGCCTGCCGGAGGCAGCGTGGCATCCGGTATCGGGACCATCGCCGTCATGGCAGTCGGCTATCCGCCTCGGCTTCTTCGCCGCTCAAACCCCGGAGCCGTGCGCGCGCAGCTGGATCTCCTGCCCGGCAATGGCGGTTCCGCGCAGGACGCCGGCCCGCGCCAGGGCGTGGGCGATCGGCTTGACGAGGATGATGGCATAGGCAGCGCCGCTGACCATGCGGATGGCGAGCGCCAGCAGATTGTAGCTAATGCCCATATTGCCGACGCCGAAAAAGTAGACTTCCGGGACCTGTTGCAGCACCGGCGCCAGCGCGCCGGACAAGGCGAGCACCGAAAGCGTCCAGCGGCGATAGCCGTAGAAGGCGAAGCCGAGGTCAGACATGAAGCCCTGCAGGAAGCCGGCCCCGATAACCATGATGCCGTTCGGGTTGCCGGACAGCACTTGGGCCACCCCGTTCATCGTCTCGGCGAGCGTGGCGGCGCCCGGTTTGCGGATGATGTAACCGCAGAGTGGGCCGGAGATGTAGAAGCCGCCGCAGATGGCGGCGAACGCCAGGAAACCGTAGCTGCCCGAGAATGTCATGAATAGCCGGCCCAGCATGGCGTTAGGCGTGCCCAGGACGCCGTTGATCACCCCGATGATCGCCATGATCACGATCTCCATCAGGGAGAACGCCACGAAGGACTTACCGCCGGTTCTGTTGATGAAATAGGCGATCGCCGCCAAAACGATGCCAATAGCGGCAACAATCAGATACAGCGTGCCGACGTTCATGGGTTATCTCCGGTATCGCAAGCACCAAGCCGCGCTGTACTCGGCGACGATAGCTTCAACGACGTCCAAGCGCCCAGAACTGGCATCGACGCTACAGCTCAACACCACACTCAATTTTCCTGCCAGAATGCTTCGGCGCACCGAAATGCCGGTGCTTGATTTCACCCCCGTTTGCCTTGCCGCTCATGCGCTGCCTCCCTGCCCGGCGCGATCGCAGGCGATGGCGTCACAGTGCCGCGTCCGTGTTGGCCGCGTCGGCGGCTGCGCGCCTTGCGACGGCAGGCCGATGCTTGGATCTGGGTCCGAAACGTATTCCCCTTTGCGGATGGCCGGCTGCAGCGCCTCGAATGGCGGTCCGCCCGTAAGCCCCTGACGTACTTCTCGCGTGATGACCTGATCGGCTCGACCCAACGCTGGCGCTGTTTTCCGACGCGTGGTCCGGATGCTCGCCGACAATCAATCGAGCGGAGTGACGTTCTCTGTTATGCCCAGCAGGGGCGAGCCCGTAGACTTCGGCGCTGATGTCTGGCGAGAGCACGGCATGGCGGCTGGCGATTTCGCAGTCGCGCCAGATGCGTTGCATCGGGTTGAATTCAGCAAAGGATGATGCGCCGTGCGCGGACATCAGGACGTCGATGGCGTCCCGCGCCGCTGTTATGACATAGCCGGTGTCCATGCGCACCCGCGCGCGTTCGACATGGGACAGCAGTCTGCCCGCGCGCGGCGTCGTCGATTGCAGCTGCTGGCCGGGACGCGAAAAGGTGGGCGCTATCGACCAGCGTCGCCGCCTTGGCGATCGCCAACTGAAACGTGGCATCGCGCCGATGAGTGCAGCCGCCAACTGGCGCAGATCCCCGGCATTGGTCCGATCGGCGCAACCTTGCTGACCATGAAAACGCCGGCCTCGGAGGCGTTCCGATCCGGGCGTCAGTTCTCGGCTTGGATAGGCTTGACCCCGAGAGATCACTCCACGGCCGGAAAGGTCAGGCTGGGCGTCATCACGCGCCCCGGCGACGAGAGCTTGCGCGCCGTCCTGGCGACGGGAGCAGCGCGCTCCTTCGCGGATATGCCGATGATCATCGCTGGTCCGCGCATAGGCGTGGCGGGCGAGACGATGCTGGGGTCTGCTTGGTAGAAAGCTTACGCGCTCGGAAAAACATGGCGGCGCTTCGTCGTGCGGCACCGAACCGAGAAGCTGGCCCGCATCCAGATGTTCGATCTCGTCCCTCTTCGCGGCGCCGACGCGATTGAGCGCCAAACAGCTCGACTTCTGCCCAGGCGCACGGCGGACTGTGCCGTCCCAGCCAGCATCATGCCACGGCACGCGGACGGAAAGATCGCTCGCGGCACTCGCGTCGTCAGTTCTGGTATTTTAATCGCATCACGGCCTGAGATCGGCCAGCGCATCCCGCAGCGGCTGGCTCGGAATCGCGATCTGTCCGTTAATCGGGCTATCCATGTCCAGGATCACATAGATCGATAGCGCGGTGGAAAAGGCGCACAGCACCGCCACGATCACCACCGTGGCATTGCGCTTGGCGCACAGCGCGAAGCAGAAGAACACGATGGCCAGCCACACCAGCATGACAAGCACGAAAGGCAGCGAGATCGTGCTGTGCGCGCTTTCGATGATCTTCCAGCGCTGCTTGATCACGGTCTTGAACGCGTCGAGGCTATCCGCCGCGAGTTGTTTTTGCACTTCGTTGCCTGGCGTGAGCCGGCGAATATCCATTTCGATCTGACCAAGAGTCGCGCTGAGCGATCGGCTCTCGACACGGGATCCCTGGGACGTCAGCTCAAGGGCGTGCGGGTAGTCACCCGGCGGGGCCGGCTCATCCGGCCAGGTGCTGGCGATCACGGCCTCGGTGTAGCTCCGCAGCAAGGCCCGGGCTGCGCCAGTTTCCGGGCCGTATTTGGCGAGCAGCGAATTCAGCATGACGATATCGCTCGCGAACGTGCGGTAGCTGTCGCTCACCGCGTCGTAATGGCCCTTGGAGGATGCCGTCAGCAATCCGAGCACGAGTGCGACGAAGGTGACGAGCATGCCGATGGCCAGCCGAACCGATTCGAGCGTCTGCTGGTCGCGGTGGTGCTCGGGCAGCAGCGGCCGGATGATCAAGCCCAAGGTCATGCATGCGAGCAGCAGCACGAAGGTGAGCGCCGCCTGAGAAAGTCCCGCCAAGCCGCGCTCCCGTCACACCGCCAGTCGGACCAGCGCTTAGAAGCTGGTTGCCAGGACGGCCAGCACGCCGCCCCCGAGCACGACGACCGACGGATTAAGTTTGGTTGCGCCGAGCAACAGGGCGGCGGCCAGCGACAACCCCGCCGCCCACCCGCGGCGATCGACGGAGGAAGCAACCACGATGCCGCTGGTGGCCGCCAGCGCGACGGCGATCGGGGCCAGGCCGCGCTCCAAAGCGCCGCGCCAGCACGCGCCTTGGTTCCTTCGCCAAAGCCGCGCGGTGCAGTACACCAGGACCGAAGCGGGAACGATCATCGCGGCGGTCGCCAGCAACGCGCCGGCGAGGCCGCCGGAGTGATCCTCTAGCAAGGTGCCCAGCAGGCTGCTCGGCCCGGGCGCGCCCAGCGCGCTGGCGAAATTGTCGGCGAATTGCCGCGCCGTGACCCAATGCCGCGCCACCGCTTGCGCCTGCAACTCCCGGACGATCGAGCTGCCACCGCCGAACGAGAGCAGTGACGCCGTGCCGAACACACACGCCAATTGCACGCGATTGCTGGGCTCACGCGCGCCCTCCGCCGCCGCGACGCCCAATTGCAGCCCCGAGGCGTGAGCACGGCCAGGATGAGCCACAGCGGCGCCCTGAGCACGCCCGCGCCGAGCGCGAGCGCGAATAAGGCGATCGGAACGATCAGCGGCACGAGCAGGTCGGAGATGTCGTCCGGCTCCGAAACAAGGTGCGAGCTCACCGGGTCCGGAGGCTCGTAATGGCGCGCCTCGTCCCAATCCTCGCTGAACTGCTGCTTGAGCGCCACCACGCCGCGCCGCCGCCAACCCGTCCAGCAGCGCGTCGGCCGTGAACACGACATTTTCACATCGATGCGGGTCTGCGCGCCGTCGATCAGGGCGCAAACCGGGGACATTTCGTCTCGGGGGCTGGACCAGGATGCGCGGTTCGTAGAATTTACGCACCGACGCCGTGGCCCCGGTGCGATGCCGTGCAGTCTCGGAGCCGTTCGCGCGCGCTGACGTCAACCATAACAGCGGCTGCGTTGCCGTTCACGCCCACTTTCCATCATCTTGACACGCGGAGACTAGCAGCCCGCCGCGCGGGCGCAACGGCCGGAGGCTTCATGGCGGATCGATACTTCGAAGATTACGTGGTCGGCGCCGTCTCGGAGCTCGGTTCGGTTTCCGTCACCGCCGAGGAAATTATCCGCTTCGCCAGGCAGTTCGACCCGCAGCCGATGCACACCGACCCACAGGCGGCCGCCGCCGGCCCGTTCGGGGGGATTATCGCGAGCGGGTGGCATACGGTCGGGCTCATGATGCGGCTCGTCGTCCAGCACTATCTGTCGCCCGCTTCGGGCCTCGCTTCCCCCGGCGTGGACGAACTGCGATGGCTCCGGCCGGTCCGCCCAAACGACACCCTCTCGGTCCGCATTACAATTCTGGACGCCACTCGTTCCCGTTCCAAGCCCGATCGCGGCGTGGTGCGCGCATTAATCGAAATGCGCAATCAGGACGGTGAGGCCGTCTTGTCGGCCAAACCGATCAACCTCGTGCGTTGCCGCGGGCCGGCCTGACGAGAACAACCAGCGTACAACCAATTCCGGTGTTAAGGTTTGGTTATCACAATTGCGCGAGACTGCCGGACCATGTGGGGATCTGGAATGCTGCTCAGGGTGGTCGATTGCGCGGTGCACCGGCATGATCCGCAGCTTGCGGTGCTTGCTGCCGTCGTGTGCGCCTTCGCCTGCTACACCACCGCGCACATGCTATCGCGCGTCGGCGCGGTTCGCCAGCGCGTGCGGCCGGCTTGGATCGGCGCCGCCGCCCTCGCCTTCGGCATGGGGGTTTGGGCAACTCACTTCATCGCCATGCTGGCCTTTCATGCCGGGGCGCCTGTTGGCTTTGAGGCCGACATCACGCTCGCTTCGCTGGCGCTGGCGATTTGCCTCAGCTTCGCGAGCTTCGCCCTCCTGATCGAGACACGCTCCGCCCCGCTTGGCGCCCTTGGCGCGAGCGTTCTCCTGGTCGCGGGGATAGGCGGGATGCACTACATCGGCATGACCGCCATGGTGATGCCCGGGCTGGTTCATTTCGCCGCAGGCGGCGTGGCGGCCTCGATCATGGCGGGGTTGCTGTTCAGCCTCGCCGGCCTGCTGATGTTCCGGCGCGGCCACCTGCCCAGCGCCGCGGCGCTCCTATGCCTCGCCGTGTGCGGCCTGCATTTCACCGGCATGGCCTCCTTGCGCATCGATGCGGCGGTCGTGAACCCGGGACGGGCCTCACTGCCGCCCGGCCTGTTGGCCTTGGCGGTCGCCGCCGCGGGCCTCCTGGTGCTGGCGCTGAGCCTGACCGGCTCGCTGCTGGACCAGCGCCTTGTCGCGCGCGCAGCGCACGCGACACCGCGCGGGCGCGAGTTCCCCGGCGCGAGCTTCGAAGGCATCCGGTTCGCAACCGAGGAGATCATCGCGGACGCCAATGCCGCGCTCGGCAGCCTTCTCCGCCGAGTGCCCGAAACCCTACCCCGCGGAGCGCGCGAGACGGTGTTCGACCGCCGCGCGGCCCGGCATCTCCCGCAACCGGAGCATGGCGCCGGCCCGACAGGGAGGAAAGCACAGCCTGCGGACACGGCGGCGTCCGCAAGCGCCCTGTTCTGAGACGGGATCAGCCCAGACGGGCGGGGCTGCCCGCCGCGAAGCGCGCCATGATCTCGTCCTCCCCGATGTTGCGGGTGATGAAAACTAGGCGGCTGCCATGGTCGTCGTCCGGCCAATCCGCGAGCCAGTCCGGCGGATACAGCGTGTGCTGCACGGCGTGGATCGCCGCCGGGCCGCCCGTCCGGTCGGCGAAAGCCACGATGCCCTTCACCCGCAGCAGATCCTCGCCCCGTTCGCGCGCCAGCCCCCCGAGCGCGCGGGCGAAATCGAAGCGCGTCATCGGGCGGCGGAGCGCGATCGCGAGCGTCTCGATGCCGTGCGTGTGCGCGACCGCCGTGAGGGGACGACGCCGCCACAACGGCCGATGCGGCGCGTCCGGGTCGCGAAACAGCAGGGCGGGCGCGCCCTCGGCCACGGTTTCCGCCAGATCGGCGGTTGGATTGAGCGCCGCCAAGGCGTCGAGCAACGAAGCGGGCGGCGTGGCGATGTCCGTCTTGCTCACGAGCAGCCGGTCCGCGACCACGGCCTGCGCGGTCGCCTCGCCGAACCGTTGCAAGTTGGCCTCGCCCGCGATCCCGTCGATGATGGTGAGCACGGTATCGAGGGTCAGCGCCCGCTCGAGCCGCGCGTCCGCCCCTAGGGTGTAGAGGATCGGCGCCGGCTCCGCGAGGCCGCTGGTTTCCACCACCACGCGCCGGAACGCGAGGCCGCCGCCCGGCCCGCGACGCGCGAGAAGCCCATGCAGGGTGCGCACGAGGTCTTGCCGCACCATGCAGCACACGCAGCCATTGCCAAGCTGCACGACATCATCGGGGCTGGCTTCCAAGAGCAGATGGTCGAGCCCGACCGCGCCAAACTCGTTGATGACCACCGCGGTGTCCTGCATGTGCTCACTCGCCAGCACGCGGCGGAGGAATGTCGTCTTTCCGCTGCCGAGAAAGCCGGTGAGGACGGAAATCGGCAACACGTCGTCAGCGGACGCCCTCGATCGCATCACCGCCGCCTCCGCGCCCGCCTGTGGGCGAGGACTATCATGCGGCCGAGCCGGTCAGCGCCAAACCGCCGTCCAAGTCGCGATCGTCAGGAGTGCAGCTGCGCCGACATGCTTCCCGCGCCGGCGCCCTCGCCGGGCTCGAGCGCGTCCGGGTTGCCGCCCTGGACGACGCGAAGGCAGCGCGAAAACAGCGCAAGAATTTCCCGTTCGCTGCAGGCGCCCTGCCCGCGCAGCAAGGTGCTGCCGGCGGGGAACGGATGGTCGTGATTGCCGCGGCCAGCAGCGAACAACACGCATTGCATCAGACCGTATGCCACGGCTTCCTGGCTATCACCTTGGACCTGCACGGACATCGGATCGCCTCCCGTTAGCCTCACTCACACTGCGAGCCTATGATACGACCATGAACGGCAGGCCAAACTCAAGATTGTGTGACCCAGGCCGAGCTAGTACTACACCCTTCAGCGCCGGCGATTCCCGCTCCCAGGGCAGCGCCGAACCCGACCAAATCGCCACGGACATGCCCATTCCCTCACCCGCAGGGGAACGGAATCAGAGCCGAAGGCGATTCGCAACTGTAGCACTAGCACTTGCAGAGTGAGCGGCCGTTCAGCGGCTTCCGCCTGCCATCATGGTGCTCGATCTAAAGGTGCCGCACGACTCCAGCGTCGCGACGCTTGCGCAAACCGGCCCCGTGTTCCTCAGCTTCGTCTACGTGGCGATCTATTGGAACAACCATCACCACTTCTTCCACCTGGTGCACCGCGTCGATGGCCTCGTGCTTTGGGCCAACATGCACCTGCTGTTCTGGATGTCGCTGACGCCCTTCGCGACCGCCTGGATGGGGGAGAACCACTTCGCTGCCCTGCCCGCGGCGCTCTACGGTGTTTCGCTCCTAATGACGGCTCTTGCTTGGTATGCCCTGCAGCTCGCCATCATCCGGCTGGAAGGGGACAGATCCAGGCTCGCGCGGGCGCTCGGGCTGGACGTCAAGGGCAGGTTGTCGCCCGCTTTGTATCTGCTTGGCATCGCCGTCGCCTTCTTCGATCCGCGCGTCGCCTGCGCGTTCTACGTCATCGTCGCCGTGATATGGCTTGTCCCGGACCGGCGCGTCGAGCGTGCCGTCCCGAACGGCTGAGCGGCCCGTTGCCGGTCACCGCCCCGCGTGGCACGGTCGGGCATGTCCCTGATTCTCGCCCGCCGCCACAATGTCTATGCCGGCAGCCCGCTCAATCGGGCGGCCGAGCGGCGGGAGGACGCGGCATGGATCGAACGCGCGCTGGCCGACCCGCAAACCCTATTCGTCCCGGTTTGGCGCAGTCGCAGCCTGGTGATCGGCGCCGAGGGCAAGGGGCCGGTCGAGGCCGTCTACCTGACGGGCGACGCGGCGCGCGCGATCCAGGCCGCGGGCGGCCCTTGGTGCTTCCTTGGCCTGCTCGCCGAGCGCGCGGTGTTCGCGGTCGACATGAGCGAAGCGGACGACCCGCTGCCATTGCTTCCCGATGGGCTCGGCGCCTTCGTCGATCTCCGGGCGGTCGGTGGCGGGCGATTGCCGCAAACGGACGCTTCCGTGCTCGCCCACGCGCGCGGGCTGATGCATTGGCGCACCAAGACCCGCTTCTGCGGCGTGTGCGGCCAAGGGTGCGAGCCGCAGACGGCCGGGCACATGCTCGCCTGCACCGGCTGCGGGGCGCAGCACTTCCCGCGCACCGATCCGGCCGTCATCATGCTGATCCACCGCGAGGACCGCATCCTGCTCGGCCACTCCACCCGGTTCCCCCGTGCCCGGATGTATTCGACCCTGGCCGGGTTCGTGGAACCGGGGGAAAGCCTGGAGGAGGCGGTGCGCCGCGAGGTGCTGGAGGAGGTGGGCGTGGAGGTCGGCGCCGTGCACTACCATTCGAGCCAGCCCTGGCCGTTTCCGGCCAACATCATGCTTGGCTTCTACGGCGAGGCGCTGACCGAGCGCATCACCATCGACCCGACGGAGCTCGCGGACGCGCTGGTTCACCCGCGACGAGCTGCGCGACCCCGATGCCCACGATTTCAAGCTGCCGCGCGGCGACAGCATCGCCTGGCACCTGATCGAGGACTGGCTCGCGAACGCGGCGTGACGCCCCCCACCCCCTGAGCACCATCGGCTACGAGGGCGCCACCCAGCCGGGGGTGCTTCGCGCGCTCGCCGACGCCGGGATCGAGCTGTTGATCGACGTCCGCGCCGTCGCCGC
>CAXUIE010000040.1:13086-15497 GCA_964250825.1 uncultured Acidisphaera sp.
CATCGCCTGGCACCTGATCGAGGACTGGCTCGCCCATTGATGCGCGCTCGCCCGGCTCCCCTGTGATCGGCGAGGACCAGCACAAGTGCGCCTGCGCGCGGGACGAGTTCCTGCGCGATCGCCCGCGCGCTAGGGGGCGTTTGCCGGACGGTGCCGTCTAGGCCGGGGCGGCGTCGATGGTGTCCATCCCCCCTTTGAGAACGATCGGCTACGAGGGCGCCGTGCTTCCGGCGGTGCTCGACGCGCTCGCCGGCGCCGGGATCGAGCTGCTGATCGACGTCCGCGCCGTCGCCGCGTCCCGCAAGCCGGGCTTCTCGAAGCGGTTGCTGGCCGGCAGCCTGCTTGCGCGCGGGATCGGCTATCTCCACCTCCAGGCGCTCGGCACGCCAAAGGAAGGCCGCCAGGCCGTGCGCGCCGGCGATCCCGGCCGGATGCGCGCCATCTTCGCCGCGCACATGAAGGGGGATCGGGCGCAAGCCGCCCTGGCGGAGGCGACGGAAGCCGCGCGCGCGGCGCCGACGTGCTTGTTGTGTTTCGAGAGAGACCATCGCACCTGCCATCGCGCGATCCTCGCCGACCTGATCGCGGAGCGGACCGGCCAGCCGATCGTCCATCTTTGCCTCGCGTGAACGGGCCCCGCAATTGATCGGCAAGCCCCGTGTGCTTTGCCCGCTGGAAACCATCCCCGACGGCGGCGCCAAGGGGTTCGCGGGGCCGCCGGGCAGCTTCACCGGGCTGCTCGCGGTGCGGTGGGGGCAGCGCGTGTTCGTCTACGTGAATGCTTGCCCGCATATCGGCACGTCGCTCAACCTGCTGCCGGATCGGTTCCTCAGCGCCGACGCAACGCGGATCGTGTGCGCGACCCACGGCGCCGCTTTCCGCATCGACGATGGGCTCTACACGCGAGGCCCCTGCGTCGGCGACCATTTGGAGGCCGTCCCGTGCGAGATCAGGGATGGCCTGGTGCTGATCGCCATCGACGCCGGCTTCTGATCCGCGACTATTCCCGGGGGCTTGCACGCAGAGCTTGCACACGGGAGCGTGATGGCGTTTGATCACGGACGTGTGGGGGGCTGGCGTATGCGCGTATCAATCGAACACGCTCGGTTCGCCTAGCCGTGTCGGACGCGGCGCGCCGGCCGACCGCCTTTGTTGTGGCGGCGTCCGATCATGGCACCATGATCGTCAATCGCTACGACTATTGCTCGCCCGCTCCGGGCCGAACCTTTGGCGTGGGTTTCCAGGTGCTCGAAAGCGGGTCGTATGACAAGGCCGAGGTCGATCAGCTGCTCCAGCTTCTGGCTCGGCGTCGCGCGCATTTCGGCGACGGGGTGGTGGCGGTCGATTGCGGCGCCAACATCGGCGTCCACACCGTGGAATGGGCCAAGCGCATGACCGCTTGGGGCCGCGTGGTCGCGATCGAGGCGCAGGAGCGCATCTTCTACGCGCTGGCCGGCAATATCGCCGTCAATAACTGCTTCAACGCCCGCGCGGTCCATGCCGCGATCAGCGATCGAGAAGGCGTCATGCGCATGCCAGTGCCGGATTACCGCGCGCCCGGCAGCTTCGGCAGCCTCGAGTTGCGCGCTTCACAAAGCACCGAGTTCATCGGTCAGCAACTGGATTACTCCGAGCGGGGAACGGTTGAGATCCGCAGCACCACGGTCGATGCGCTCGGGCTGGAACGCCTCGACCTGCTCAAGATCGATGTGGAAGGCATGGAAGGCGAAGCGCTCGACGGGGCGCGTGCCGCGATCGCCGCGTTCCGCCCGATCATCGTGGCCGAGCACATCAAGGTGGGTTGGGATGCGCTCGCGAGCCGCCTGGCGCCGCTTGGTTACGCGCTGTTCCGCACCTCGATGAACCTGATCGCGGTGCATCCGAGCGACCCCACCAGCAGCGAAATCCAGGTGGCGGCGTGAACCCGGGCGCGTTCGCGAGCCGGCGCGCGCATGCTAGGCGAGCCGTTCCGGCTTGCCGTCCTCCCCCGCGAGCCATGTTTCGGCCGTGATCTCCGGATGACGGCGGCGAGCTGGGCGCGGAACGCCTCGAATACCTGCCGATGCAGCTTGGTTTCCCGCTCGGGGGTGGCGATGCTGTCCGCCCCGTAGGCGACGCGGGCGCGCCGCAGCGCGCTCCGGCCAGCGCGGCGGCCAGCCGACGCCGGCGAACCCGCTCCCAGCAAATTGCGCCCGGCAAGGGCGGCGCAGCCGCATCTCGTGGCTTGTGGACCCGTCGTCGCGCCTCCTCCTAGTGCTTCCTTCATTGCTGGCGCGTTCTAGCAGGTTGCCGCATCAACACCCGCACATGCGCCGCCGCCGACTCGGCGAGAGCTTCAAGGTCGTAGCCGCCCTCCATCACCGACACGACCCGTCCGCCGCAACGCCGGTCCGCCAGGGTCACGAGCTCGC
>CAXUIE010000041.1:0-15359 GCA_964250825.1 uncultured Acidisphaera sp.
GGGCTGGTGCCAATATCGCCGTAGACGACACCGAGGGCTCCGACGAGGAGGGCGCGGCGCATCGGGTTGGCTGAGGATGTGCTGTCCACGGGCTGCCCAGGTTTTGTTGAGAGGTGCACGATTACGTGCTTAAGCAGCCAACGCGCGCAAGGGGCCTACGCGATGTCACGGTCGCTGTCGAGGAAGGCCAGCACGCGTTCCATCACCTCGTGCTTGGGATAAATCGCGCCGAGCGCGCGCGCGCGGGTGAGCGGATCGCTGGCGAAGAAGCGTTCGTACAGCACTTGCCTGCTGCCGAAGGAGGTGCCGGCGACGTCCCATGCTAGCCGGAACAATTTGACGCGCTCGCGGGCCGAGGTGGTGTCCGTCGCCAGGAACTGCTCGATATCGCCCGCGAGCGGGCCGGTGAAGTCCGCCTCGCTTGGCGTGATGAGGAAGCTGCTCGAACCGAGCAGGTGCAGGATCTCCACCATGCGCGGATAAGTCGTCATGAACAGGTTGCGGGTGATTTCGATCGGCAGCTGCGCCGGCGTCATCACGCCCCATTCGTCTATTACCGCATCCGCCTCGGCGGCTCGCATGCAGGCACGCATCAGCTCCGTTTGCATCATGAGCTCGCCGATGCGGTCCTCGACATGCGGCAGATGCGCGTTGCCGAGCGTTTGCGTCATCAGCAGGGCGATGCCGAGCACGAATTCGCATTTCGCGAGATTCTTGGCCGCCCCCTGATGCGCCGAATGCGCGGGCGAGTGCGTCGCGTCGCCGGTCCGGTTCAGGCGCTCCACATCGCCGAACAGGAACACGCGCTCCCACGGCACCACGACGTCATCGAAGAACGCAACGCAGTCCATCTCCTCGAAGCGCGAGCCGAGCGGGCGATCGAAACGCGATCCGCCCTCATCGAAGCTGTCGCGGCACAGGAACTTGAGTCCAGGCGTATCGCAGGGAATAGCGAAGTTCAGCGCGAACGGGCTGTGCGGCTCGGCGTAGAGCCCGAGGCGGGGCGAGTAAACCGCGATCTCGTCCGACAGTGGCCCAAGGGTGGCGAGGACGCGCGCGCCGCGGACGACAATGCCGGCATCCGTTTCACGGACGGCCTGCAAGGCGGTGCCTTCTTCCAGGTTGTAGACCCCGGACACGGTGCGGCTGCGCTGCAGATTGATCAGCGCGTGGGTCAACGTGAGGTCGTTCTCGCGGATGTACTCGTGGTAGTGGCGCATGTTTTCGCCGAACTCGGGCCGTTTCTCGCCGAAATAGGCCGATGCGGCGGCCCAGGCGCTGAACGTGACGTTCATGAAATCGGGCGAGCGGCCCATCATTCCGCATGTGGCGCGCGCCCAATGCAGCATCATCACCCGCCGCTGCACAAGCTCATCAGGCGTGCGCGGCACGATGAACGAGTAGCCCACCGGCTGCCCGCTGGTGGGCGAGGGGAACGTCATCTCATCCCGCAGCTCGGGGTGGTGCTGCATCTCGTACAGCGCAGCGATCGCGCGTGCGCCACGCTGCAGGGCGGGGTGGGCCGTGACGTCATTGACCCGCTCACCCCGGAGCCAGACGTTGCTCGGCCGCTCCCTGAGCCGGTCGAGATAGTCCCGTCCCGTGCGCGCGCCCATGCTCCGCCCTCCCTCGGCTGAACCCTCGCAGGCCAGCATGGCATGAACCGGCAGCGGCCGAATACATCTCGAGCTAAGCTTGGCCCACCGCCAAGGCGGCGTGGATGAGGGCGAGGTGACTGAGCGCTTGGGGCATGTTGCCCAACATGCTGCCGGTCGCGGGGTCCATCTGTTCGTTCAGCAAGCCTAGGTTGCCGCCGACCTCGGCGAGCAGCGCGTCCATCTGCCGCCCAGCGGCTTGCCGGTCGCCAAGGAATGCGAACGCCTCGACGAGCCAAAACGAGCAGGCGAGAAAGGCGCCCTCTTGCTCCTCCATGCCTGAGTAACGGTAAACGAGCGGCCCTCGGCACAACTCCCGCTGGATCGCGTCCCGAGTAAGGGCGAGCCGGTCGCGTCGCTCGAAACCGAAGCGCGTTGTCAGCAGGATTGAAGCGTCCAACCGCTCGGTTCCCGCATGCATCGTGTAGGATCGCTTGGACTCCGACCAGCAATGGGCGTCAATCCAGTCTCGGATGCGATCGCGTTCTCGTTGCCAGCGCTCCGGATGCCCTGAGTCGATCTGCCCCGCCCCGGCGAGCCGGACCGCGCGGTCGAGCGCCGTCCAGCAGCCGATCTTTGACATTGTGTAGTGCTCCACATTCTCGAGTTCCCAAATACTGGAGTCGCGCGACCGCCAGAGGTCGGCGCAGCGGTCGGCCAGCTCGGCGAGCAGGCGCCGCGTCGCCAAGTCCAGCACATGGCCCTCCTCGACGAACAAGGCCGCCGTTTCCAGGATGTCTCCGAAGATGCCGAGTTGCAGCTGCTTTCGCGCGACGTTGCCTTGCCGCACCGGCCGGCTGTCGCGATAGCCCCGGAGATCGATGTCCTGCTGCTCCGGCGCCAGCTCGCCATCAAGCCGGTACATGGTGCGAACCGGGATGCCATGCCGCCGGATCGTCGCGGTCAGCCAGGAGAACGCCGCCTTGGCTTCCTCCACGGCGCCGACGCGCAGGAACGCTTTGATGGAGTAGGCCACATCGCGCGTCCACGCGAAGCGATAGTCATAGTTCTTGCTTCCGCCGAGCCGCTCGGGCAGCGAACTCGTAGCCGCCGCCGCGATCGCGCCCGTCGGCGAAAACAGCAGCAGCTTGAGCGCGAGAGCGCTTCGCCGCACCAAGTCGGCGTACGGACCCCCGTAGCTCAGGTTGCTCGTCCACTCCCGCCAGGCCTGATCGGAGCGGTCGATCCGCCCGTCAATTGCTCCGAGGGGCGGAATGATGAGCGGCTCATCGCCCGAGAGGAGGAAGGCGAGGATCGAGCGCGAACCTGGCCACGTCGTCAGGCGGGCGACCAGTCTGTCATCGGCTTCCAGCTCGCGCTCGACATCGGCGCTGGCGCGAAACGCTGACAGCGTGCCGTCGAGATGAACGACATCGCCGTGCGGGCTCGCCTCGCGCCACGGACTGGCTTGCCCGAGTCGCTGTCCGGGCCGGACCTCGACCCGGAACTCGACCGTTCCCGCCAGACCCTCGACCCGTTGAGCAAGCTCGCTCCACGGCAGCCGTCCGGAGATGCCGCTGTTGAGCGAACAGGTCAGCAGGGCGGAGCCGCTTTCCGTGCTGAACACGAGCTCGAGCACGTTGCTGTCTGGGCGGTAGCGGCGGTCCACCTTGAACGCCCGCACGGGCGTCACCGCGAACCGGCCGCCGGCCTCGCCCGCGAGCAGACGGTCGAAGAACGGCGTGTTGTCGAGGCGAGGAGCGCACCACCAGTCGATCGAGCCGTCCGCACCGACCAGGGCTACGGACCGGCCGTCGCCTATCGCGCCGTAGCGATCAAGCGGCAGCCAGTCGCCGTCCCGCCCGCCGTTCAAGGCAGGTGGTTGCCGCCCGTCACGCCGTACACCTCACCGGTGACGTAGCTCGACTCCTGGGAGGCGAGCAGCACGTAGATCGGCGCCAGTTCCGCCGGCTGGCCGGGACGGCCGAGCGGCGTCTTGGCCCCAAACTCGGGGATCTTGTCCTGTGGCTGTCCGCCGCTCGGCTGCAGCGGAGTCCAGACCGGGCCGGGAGCGACCGCGTTCACCCGGACGCCCTTGGACGCGACCTGCTTGGCCAGCGCGTGAGTGAATGCCGTGATCGCCGCCTTGCTCGATGCATAATCGAGCAGACTCGGGGACGGCTGGTAGGATTGTATGGACGTCGTGTTGATGATCGCGGCTCCCGGCGGCATATGCGGCAGGGCGGCCTTGCACAGCCAGAACATGGAAAGCACGTTGGTGCGGAAGGTCGCCTCGAACTGCTCCGTGGTGAGCTCGGCGATGTCGGTTTGGGCGGTCTGCTTGCCCGCGTTGTTGACCAGGATGTCGATGCCGCCCAGCGCGCCAAGGCCCTTCTCGATCAGCTGAAGGCAGAACGCCTCCTGGCTGATGTCTCCCGCCATGGGGAAGACCCGGCGGCCGGCCTTCTCGACCAGCATCGCCACCTCCTTGGCATCCTTTTCCTCTGACGGAAGATAGTTCAGCACCACATCGGCACCTTCGCGAGCGAAAGCGATGGCAGTCGCCCGCCCGATGCCGCTATCCGCTCCGGTGATAATCGCGCGCCGCCCCGCCAGCCGGCCAAACCCGCGATAGCTTTCCTCACCGTGGTCGGGCTTCGGCTCCATTTCACTCGCCAAGCCGGGCGCCGATTGCGGCTGCTTGTCGAACTTAGGCTGCGGGTACTGCTTGGTCGGGTCCTGCATCGCGTACTGGTTGGATGGTTGTCCGCTCACGGTTTACTCCGGTTAATAAAACGAGCAGCACAACGCCGGTCCGAGGACGGAGTTTGCTGGTTTCGTTCACAATGCGCGACATCGTCCACGGCGGAGCACGCCTTCGCTGGCTGCTCGCCTGGCGAGGCCCGGGGGGTCCGCGACGAGAAGTGGTGGGAGTTGCGCGCGCAGGGTGGGTTCCCTCCTCTTCTCGCGAGCGATTATGGGCGAACCGCCGCGAGAGCGGGCTTCGCTGGTGCCATTCGGCGTGCGGCCTCGATCGCACCCGCCGCGTGCCGGCCCGGCTCGCCACGGCTGCGTTGGTCAGACGGAGATGCTGCCCTCATCGGGCAGGCGGCCACTCGGCGTCATGCCGTGGACCACGTTCGGCAGGTGCTGGCTGAGCTGTGAGAGGAAATCCTGCGGTTGCATCCCGGCCTGGCTCGCCATGCTTTGCACCTGGTTCTCGCCGAACACCGATTGTAGTTGCTGAGGCGAAACAGACTGGTTCGGGCCATTGCCGACCCAGGATTGCGCGACATGGCCGAGGCCGGCCTGCTCGAATTGCGAGATCAACCCACCTAGTCCCCCTCCCATTCCGCCCATGGCGCCGGTCCCCTGACCGGCCATTCCGGCACCGGCCTGTTGACCGCCACCAAGCATGTTCATCAACACGCCCTGGATGGGTGAACCACCGCCGCCGGCGCCGCCCATGAGGCCGCCGAGAACCTGATCGAGAAGTCCCATGTCAGTTGTCCTTTCGAGACGTTTCGCGCCGGGGTGCGTCCCAGTCGGTTCCGACCAGAACGAGCTCAAACGTGCTGATCGCCTCGGCAAAGCAGGCAAGCACCAGGTTCGAGGACTGGGTCGGCGCCTATCCTTGGCTTAGCCAACGAAGGCAGACCCGATACCACGTTCACAGACCAGAGGTCGAAGGCTGCGCAGACGGTCCGCCGCCGACAGGCGGGCTCCCTGACTGCGATGTTTCTTTGCGGATGGCCTCATCACCGGTGCGCAGCACCTCCTTCACGACGTCCGAGGCGCTTCCCGCCAGTTCGCCGCTCAGCGCCGCGTCGACCAACTGGCCGGGGGTTTTATTGCCAGCCAGGCCGTGCCCGTGGGCGCTCTCACGCGTCTTGTCGGCGACTGCTTGGGCGACATGCTTACCGCTTTCCAGGCCTTGCTTGGCCAGGCTGGTCGCGGTGTCGCGCGCCTGCCCTGCAATGCCGCCGAGAGCCGCCTCCTCTTGGTCCGATTGCGGGATGAGCGCTCCGAGCAGAGCGCCCGCCGCAAGGCCGAGAGCACCGAGCAGAACGGGGCTTTCCGCCAACGCGGCAACCATGTTGCCGCCCATCTGACCGGCAGCCTGCCCGCCCTGTGACAAACTGCCGCCAGCATAGCCGACCGCCCCTTGCGCTGCATTCTGCGTGGCGGCGCCGACGGAACCGATCGCGCCCGTGGCGGCGCCGATCGCGTTGCCGGCCTGATCACGCAGATCGTGCGACGTTTCGGTCACGGCACGCTGGGCGGCGGCAAGAGCGTGGCGCACACGTTGGCCAAACGATGCGGTGCTTTCCTGCGCATGCTGCGCCAAGCCGAGGGCCTGACCGCGTGCCGCATCCAAGCGGGTCCCGTAGGCGTGATCGGCTTCGTCGGCGTGCCGCGCCACGCCCTGCTCCGCTTCCCGGACACGGGTCACCGTCGCGGTATGGTCGTCCCGCCCATAATGGGACAGCTGGATGCCGGAGTCCAAGCGTGCCGCCGCGGCGCCGCCGCGCGGGTTGGAAGCCATCAGCCACGCCAAGCCGATGCCGGTGATCGCCGCGGGCATCGGGTTGGCACGCACGTTCCCCAGAAGGTTCTGGCCGAAGGCGGCGCCCTCGCTGCCGCGGAAGTAGCTCATGAGGTCGTCGAGCACCTGGCCTGGGGACAACCGGTTCTGCAGCTCGCTGAGATGCGAGCCCAGCCTTGACCGGGTCGCGTCGAGATCCCGCTCGATTTGGCCCGGATTGGTGGCGTTCTCGGACATCAGGTGTGTTCCTTCACGACGCGGACGTCTTTTCCCAAGCTGGCTACCATTCGGTCGGGCGACAGGTTTTTGAGCGACAGCATGGCAAGACCGGATCGGGCAAACAGCGCGCCCACGATGACGATCACCAGGCCGACGATCACGGACGCGGCCCATTGCGGCAACACCAGTGCCAGCGCTGCCGCCCCGCCCTCTAGCACAACGACCAGGCCGGCGAAGGCGACCAGCGCGCCGCCCAGCAGCCAGACGGCGGCCAGGATCACCCGGTTGAGCTTCTGGTCCAGCTCCGAGCGGGCCAGCCGCACCTCGCCCCGCACGAGATCTTGGATGTCGGTCGCGACGTTGCCGAAAAGCACGCCCAGGCCGTGCGCGCCGTCAGGCCTACTGGCGCTCAAGGCTCACCTCCGCGGTGCCAGCCGGCGAGCCTGCCGGGGCCGTCGAGGACGGAGGAATCGGCGCCGGCGCGGTCGATGTTGACGAAAACGACCCAGCCGAGGCGGGACGCGGCTGAGCGGATGATGCAGCAGCAGCCGACGTGCCCGACACGGCGAGGCGGCCGATCCTGGTCAGCGCAAACCCGGCCGCCATCGAGGCGCCAACGAACAGGGCGGGTTGACGGCGGGCCAAACTGCCGAGATCGCCCAACAGACTCTGGAGGTCGTTGCTGCGCAGCGTGGTGGCCAGGGACGTCAGTTCGTCTGCGCCCTGCTCGACGAGCTTGGCCACCCAATCCTGGTGCCCTTCGAGTTGCTCGCCCGACTTGTGGACGGCCTTGGCGACGTCTTCGAGCCGTTCGGCCAGATTGGCCTTCTGCGCCTCGGCGACGGAGCTGGCCTGCTCGCCGATGGCGCCCATGGCGGACACGGCACGGGACTTTGCCTCACCCGCGACGTCACGCGCCTGCTCGAGCGCGTCATTGCCGGCCTGTCGGGCCTGCTGTCCAGTTTGCTTGGCCACGGCGCCGATCGCCTGCAGGTCCCCGGCGACCTTGCCGACCGCCTCCGTCCCATTCGTTTCGCTCATGCGCGCCTCCCGTTTGTTGGTGAAATCTCGCATCGCGGTCGAACCCTCCGCCCCGTTGCGTGACCAACCGCCTCGCGCGAGATCTCAAACCGCATTGCCACAACCAACTCCCGCCGGCGCCGTCATGTCGGCGAGCACCGCTTGACCGACCGTCATTAGGTCCAAGCGGCCGCTGCGGCTGAATGGCACCGCGAAGCCCAGGACGCCCATAAGCTGCACCGTGCCGTGCAGTCGGTATGACACCGCCCCGCTCGCAAGCGTCGCCGCCAACTGCGGGCCGAGATTGCGGACTGTCGTTGTGACCCCGAACCGTACCAGCATCGACTGGTGCGGCGGAAGCCGCACCTCGGTCTCGCTCACCCCATCGGCCAGGGGAACACCCGCCACGTCCATGCCCACATCGACGCGGCGGAAGGCGAGTTCCTGATCATTTGGATTAAACGCGCAAAGGCCGACTTCCAGGTCTTGCTCCAGCAATCCGACCCCACGGAGCTGAACGCTAGCCACATCCACGCGGGGCGGGGCCGCCGTCGCCAGAGCACATCCGCCTGTCACAAGGGCTAGGGAAACGGCCGCACGCCGACTCGTCATTCCACCGCCTCCATAACGTCGCAGCATCACCGATCATCATGACGCCCTCTCGCGCCGCGGAGGCGGGAGCGCCCAAGCGACACTCCCTGTATCCTGGGACCGCTCCGCGCGGCAGTTTGGAACGTTGCCTGTGGGTTTGGCCCGCGTCAGCGAATAACGCGTTGCGCGACCTGCAACCGGCGCTGGCCGGCGAGCGCGCCGCCGATCGCCGCGGCGATCGCGCCAAGCAACAGGTCGCCGAAGATCGCGAACGACGTCGTCGAGGCCGCGGAGGCGCTCGCGTCCGCCGCGTTCTTCGCGGTCTGGACCGCCTGGTCCTTCTCTTGCTGCAGCTTCGCTTGGGCGTCGTTGAACCGCTTGGTCGCGTCGTCTTGGCTGATGTGCTGCTGCGCCGCCATGATCGCGATGACCTGCTGCTTCGCTGCCGGCGCGTCGGGTCCACCCTTGGCGAAGATCACCAGGTTGCGCGCGACCTCCTTCTGCGCGTCCTGCGGGCTCATAGTGGCCGGATCAGGGTTCGTCGGCTGCAAATAGGCGCGCGCCTGCTGCTGGACCACATCTGGCGAGACGCCAGCGGCTTGCGCGAGCGGCTGCGCCGCGTCCTTCACGCCGCTGCCGGCGGCCGAAGTGACGCTGCCGAGCGCGGAAAAGCCGCCGCCGATGATCCCGCCGACGGCGGAGCTGAGCAGATAGACGATCAGGATGGTGGCGATGCCCCAGGCAACCAGCCCGTGCAGCACGCCATCGAAGCGGATCTCAATACCCGCGAACCACGCCGCCACGTAGCCGCCGACGAGCAAGGCGATGCAGCTGCTGACCACCCACCACACGCCGGCGCCAATGCCGAAGCTGCTGGCGTCCGGCGTGTTGCCAGCGTTCACGTTGACGGTGCCGAGGCCGATCCCCGCGCCCAGCGTGCTGAGCAGCAACTGGACGACGATGATCATGATGACGCCGCCGAAGATGGCCGCCCAGGAAATCCGCCGATGGATGTGCGAGCCGGCATCGACTGTGGTGGTCGTGGTCTCAACGACGCCGGGCTTTCGCGCGCCAGGGTCGCCATAGACATTCGCGGACATGATGGTCTCCATACGAAAGCCCCGGGCGCTAACCGCCCCCGGGGTAACCGACCTGGGGGGGGATCAGCGACGGAGCGGCGGGACCGCGGCGCGCCGGCGGTGGCGCCGGCCCCCGTGTCAACCGTGCCTTCCTTGGTGATTTCCACATCTTCCCGGCGCACGGTGTCGCGAACGGTTTCCACGCGATCGGCCACGTCCTTCCGGACGACCACCTCTTCCTTAACCCGGGCAGTCTTGCCGACCACGGCTTCCTCCTCCGTCTCGGTCACCTCGATCGTCTTATCGGCGAAATCGGCCGTGGTGGGGCGCGCATCGCCTGTCACCGGACGGCGCTCGACCGACACGCGCTCCGAATGCAGGCTTACGTCCTCTTGGACGGGCGTCTCCACCACGAAGCGGCGGATGCGCGTAGTGCCGCGATTGACGAGGCGCTTGCCGACCTGGATCTGCTCCTCGGAAAGCTGCAGCTTTTCCTCGTTGCCGCGCGGCCCGGTAGCAGGCGCGGCAACGGCCGACGTCGTGCCGAGCGTCTCGCGCGTGGTCGTCGTGGTTGTTGTGCCCACCGGAGCGACGGCCGCTCCCGTGCCGTAGCCGGCCGCCCGCTCGTCGATGTCGATCGGGCCATGACGCTCCAGGATGTCGGTCACGCTGGCGACATGCTGCTCGGGAACCTTGACCGTGACCGCGTGCGAGCCACTCTCCAGGCTGCGGTCATAAACGGAAGTGTCGTGGTCCGGCTCGCCGCCGAACAGATTGGACCAAAAGCCCTTCTGCGGCGCCGCGGCTGTCGTGGTCGTGGTGCCTGCCGTGGAAGGATGGCGGCTGATGGCGCTCGACGGCACATTGGCGGCCTCCAGGTCGCGGACGGCGGCATCGGCATGAGCCGCCGTGTCGAACATGGCGACGATGGTTTCTTCGGTCATAATTCAGTCTCCTAGAGTGTGTGGTGTGGATTGGGCAGGCGGAGCAGGCGTGCTCGCCTCGCTGGCGGGGGTGCGCGTGACCACGGCCTCTTGGTGGCGAAGTTGGACCGTTTCGACATGCCGCTCCGTCGCGCGGACGCGGCGGATGTGCACCTCCTCACGGAGCAGCAGCTTGCGCTCCACGACGACGACCTCTTCGACGATCGGCATGATCGTCAGGTCGCCTTCCTCCCGCACGGGCGGGACGGCCTCGACAAAGCGTCCAACCGGCACGTGCTCTATATCAACGCGCTCATGGGTAAGCGCCTCTTCGATTTGATGATCGCGGCGGCGCGTGACGGTTGCCACGCGAACGAAAGACGTTTCGATTCGCCGGCGCGACACGGCGACGTCCTCCGCGTGCAAGGGAACGACGAGATCTCCGTCTCGTGAAACAAGCCGATCGCGCGCGGCCGCGGAGTCGTCGGCGTTCTTGGGCTGCGTCGGCTGATCCGGCAACGCCAGGATCAATCCTGCAGCGCGTCGCGCGAGGAATCACCAACGCCGACCGCGTACCGTGCCCTGCCTGCGGCCTTTTCCGCAGCGCCTTCGGCTTGCGTCTTGGTGTCACCGGTCACCTTGCCGACGGCCTCCTTGATGGAGCCGGACACCTGCTTGCCCGCGTCCGTGAGACGATCCTCGTTCATAACGATCCTTGTGTTTGGCTGATGACCGCGCATACCGCGCGTATCGATGAGTAGCGTTCTAACCTGCGGTAGGGGCGGCGGTTTCATTCTCTTGACGACTTTATCGCGAAGCATGCTGCCTTCGCAATGTACGGCGTATTTAGACCGGGTAGTCGTGACTATTCGACCGGGTGTGGGAGCCTTCGTTTGGTTCGGCGTTGTTTCGAAGGAGTTTTGTCGTGAGCGCCCAGCCCCCGTTCGCGCGCCCACACGACCAATGCGCTCCGCTTCCGGATGTCCGTCGCTTTGTAAATCGCGGAAACGTGATTCTTAACGGTGTTCCGGCTCATTCCGAGCCGCTTGCCGATATCGTCGTCGGCAAGGCCCTGCGCAAGGAGGCCCAACACTTCGCGGCCCCTTGGAGTGAGGTCTGACACCGTGGGGCCCACGACCTTCGAGCGGCCTCGGCCGGTCAGGCTAGTGAGTTTCTCGACGACCTTCTGACCGAACCAGGACGTATCCTGCATGACCGCCTCGATGGCCGAGAGGAGCTCGGTCTCTGTTTGCTTTCGTTCGGTGATATCGAGCATCACAGTCAGGATGCAGTGTTCGCCGTGGATGGTCACCGTCTCCGCCGATAGAAGAAAGTCGTAGGTTTGCCCGTCCTTACTTTCGAGCTGGACGTCGACGCTGCGTAGGTGGCCGGTTTGCTTCACCTGACGCGCCATCTCGTCCCGCGAGGCGCCGTTGCCCCATAGCCCCAGCTCCGGCTCGGTCCGGCCAATGACTTCCTCCCTGCGCCAGCCAGTTGCGGCGGTGAAGGCGTCGTTCACATCCAGCAGGCGCAAGCCGTCGAGCGCGATGATCGCCATCGGTCCCGGTGCCATGCGGAACGCGACAGCGAATCGCTGCTCGCTCTGTTTTAACGCGTCCTCCGCCTGTTTGCGCGGATGCAGGTCGGCGAAGGTGAACAGCATGCAGGCCTCATCACCGATTTCGATCGGCTGGCCCGCCACGATGACGGTTTTCTGTTGACCGCTCGCGATGCGAAGGCACGCCTCCATCTGCGGGATGGTGGTGCCGGCATGAAGCCGCTCGACCGCCAGGTCGCGTTTCTCGGCGCCTTCCAGCACGTCATATTCGTGCATCGACCGGCCGATCAGCGCTTCCTTCACGAAGCCCGTCAGCTCAAGAAAACCTTGGTTCACTTTCACATACCGGCCATCCGAGAGGCGCGTGATGATGGCCGGGGCGGGATTGGCGCCGAAGGCCCGCTCGAAACGCTCTTCGGCGTCGAACCGCGCGGTCTCGTCCTCCAGCACAAGCACCAGGCAGTCAGGCCGCCCCTTTGGATCGGTGATGACCATGCTGCGGATCTGCTGGACTCGGTGCCGGTCCTCGCCGGGTCGCGTGACCTCGACCACCACCTCGCTGAACGCCTCGCCGGCGACTAAACGGTCCATCGGATAATCGCCGGGCGGCAGCTTGTGCCTGTTGCGGTAGCGCAACTCAAACCGTTCCCGGTACTCCGAAACGGTGCCGCCCAGCTCTTTCGGGGACTTGACCCTATGCATCGCCAGGGCTGCCTCGTTGCACCAGGCGATCGTCTGGTCGGGGTTGATGATGATCACACCCTCGGGCAGCCCGGCGATGATCTGCTGGAGTTGTGTCCTGTCGGCGCGCTGCCCGGGGATTTTGTCTGCCATGGGTTTGCAACGCTCGATTGATAAATTCGTCACGGCCAGGGGGAATTATCGGCTTAGGTTAGGGCATCTTTGATATGCTTGGACGCAGTGGGTCGCGCAGCCGTCTCGAGGTGGGTCTGTGCACCCGCCACCGCCTCGGCGAACGCAAGCGCGTCAGATCGGCAACCCGCTCGAGACGACCATTGCCCTGGTCTTCAGGCACGGTCGACCGCGTCCCCGGCCTGAAAGTTCGGCGGCGCGTGGCGGCGGCTCTCTGCCGTCCTACGCTGTCCGGTCGGACCACCCCTGCCCCGTCGGCGATAGTTACCGCGGCAAGAACATCATGCTGAAGAAGCAGCCGACCGAGTAGCTCAACCAGCTTCACTTCGGTTGACTTCGCTTCACTGGCGTTCACCGATCAGGCGCTGCGCCACCTTGTGGGAGCTCCATCCGGTCGGTCCAATTACGGCGACCCTCAGCCTCAGCGAAGACGAGAAGCTCGGCATCTTGGGGCGGCATCGCGGCGCGCTTGTTCGGTCGCGCGGCAGGGACTGCGCGAGCTAAGTGGCGGTGATCGCCTTCTTCGTGGGAGGCGGCAAGCCGCTGGCGTGGCTCGCTTTGGAGCGGCCGATGATGAGCCGGCCGGAGCGGTTGTTCGTGGCATAGGCAAACGCCCATTGCGCGCTCACCATCACGCGGTTGCGGAACCCGATCAGGAAGAAGATGTGCGCGCCGGCCCACGCCAGCCAAGCCAGCGTGCCGGTCAGATGCACCGGCCCGAACTCCGCCACCGCCCTGTTGCGCCCGATCGTCGCAAGGGTGCCGTAGTCGCGATACGCGAACGGGGGCAAGGCGCGCTTGCCTTGGAGCCGGCGAAGAATGGCCCGGGCGACATAGTGGCCTTGTTGCTTGGCGACCGGCGCCAAACCGGGCAGCGGCTCCCCATCCCCGCCAAGGGCGAGTGCCGCGTCGCCAATGACGTGGACGTTGGCGTGTCCGGCGACCCGCAGGTCATCGCCCACCGCGACTCGGCCGCCTTTGCCGGGTTGCAGGCCCAGCCACGCAGCCACCGGCGTCGCGGCCGTTCCGGCGGTCCAGATGATGGTTTCCGCCTCGATCGATCCGTCGTGCAGATGCACTGTGTGCTGCTCGATCCCGGTTACCCGCGCGCCGACGCGGACCTCGACGCCCAAGGTCGCCAGCGCGCGCGCAGCGGCCTGCGAGAGGTCGGGCGCGAACGCCGGCAACAGCCGCGGCCCGGCCTCGATCAGCACCACGCGGGCCCGATCGGGGTCGCCGCCGTAATCGCGCGCGAGCATTTGCCGCGTGAGCTCAGCGATGGAGCCGGCCATTTCCACCCCGGTCGGCCCTCCCCCGATCAACACGAAGGCCAGCAGCCGTGCCCGCTTGGCTTCGCTGGCGGTTTCGGCGGCGCGCTCCAAGGCCGACAGGATGCGTTGTCGCAGGCCGAGCGCATCCCGCAGCGATTTCAGTCCCGGCGCGGCCCCCGCCCAGGCGTCGTTGCCGAAGTAGCTCGTATCCGACCCCGTCGCGATGATCAGTTCGTCGTAGGAAATACTTTCGCCGCCGCAAACAACCCGTCGGGCCGTCGTGTCCACGGCGGTGACCGTGTTCATCAGCACGCGCGTGTGGTTCCCGGCAGGCAGGATGCCGCGCACCGGCGACGCGATGTCCTCCGGGGAAAGCGCCGCGGTCGCGACCTGGTAGAGCAGCGGCTGGAACAGGTGGTGGTTGTGGCTGTCGATGACGGTCAAATCCACCCCCGGTTTGCCCGCTAGCTCCAGCGCCGCCTGCAGCCCGCCAAAGCCGGCGCCGACCACCACAACGCGACGGGGCGGGCCTAGGCTGTCGGCAGCGGCGGCGGCTTGCGTCGCCGCCCGGCGCCACGCCCATCCGGCGAGCAGGAGCGCCGCCCCGCCTGCCCCCATCAATGCGAGCGAGCGGGTCTGGAAGCCGGTGTTCGCCATGCCGTTTCTCCATCAGGTTCTCGCACGCCGATGACGCCGCTGCGGGCCTTAACCGGTCAGGCGGGGCAGATGGTCAGCGAGTGCGGCGAATGCGCGCTCGTCGGTCCGGTCGTAGCGGATCGGCGTCACGGCAATCCGCCCCGCGCGCAGGACGTCAATGTCGCTTTCCGGCCCCTGCTCGCGCGGGCCGCGTCGGAAGGCGATCCAGTGATAGGTTAATCCGCGCGGGTCGACGCGGGCATCGACGTCCATCCCGCGGATCATGCCCGCGCCCTGTCGACACAACGTGGGCGGACCGCACTCGTCGGGCGGGGCATCCGGGAAATTGATGTTGAGGCAGGTTTCGGCACTCCAGCCGAGCCCGAGCAACTGGCGGACCACGTCGGCCCCGAGCGCCCGGGTGGTGTCCCAGCGGACCTGGTAATGGTCGGTGAAGGCCTGGCTCAGCGCGAGCGAGGGAACGCCCAGCATCATCCCGGTCATCGCGCCACCGACGGTGCCGGAAAACACGGTTTCCATGCCGAGATTGGCTCCCCGGTTCACCCCGGACAGGATCAGCTGCGGCGGCGCCCCCTTCATCAGGTGCACCACGCCCATCACTGCGCAGTCGCCAGGCGTGCCGGTGATGCCGAACCGCCGCTCGCCCCGCTCGAACACGCGCACGGGGTGGTGCAGGCTCAGCGAGTGCGAGGTGCCGCTCTGGTCATGCTCGGGCGCCACCACCCAAACCTCGCGGGCCAGCGCCGCGGCGATCTCCTCGAGGACGGCCAGCCCCGGCGCGTCGATGCCGTCATCGTTGGTGAGAAGAATGCGATCCAGCACGCGGGAACTCCCGTCAGGTGAGCTCCCTGTTTGGCCGCTTGCCCGCCCGCCGTCCAGTTAGCCGCGCGATGGCTGGCGACGCGGCTTGCCCCCCGGTGCGGGCGCGGCTATATGCCGCGCCTTGGCCGGAGTGTAGCTCAGCCTGGTAGAGCACTGTGTTCGGGACGCAGGGGCCGGAGGTTCGAATCCTCTCACTCCGACCAGC
>CAXUIE010000042.1:0-10171 GCA_964250825.1 uncultured Acidisphaera sp.
ACCGTGCATCCGGCCAGTGCTAGGATTGCGAGCAGGAGTGCGAATGTCCGACCGAGCATGCGAAGCGCCCCCCAACGGTTCACGAAACCTGATCGACGATCCAGCGAGCGGACTTGTGCTTGTTTCAACGCCAATCGGCAACCTCGGCGACATCACGGAACGGGGGCGGGCGGCCCTGCGCGAGGCTGATCTCGTGCTGTGCGAGGACACAAGGCGCACCGGCAAACTGCTGTCGGCACTTGGACTAGGCGCGTCGCTGGAGTCGCTGAACGACCACAACGAGGACGCGCGCACCGAACGGGTGCTGGCATTGTTGCGGCAAGGCAAGCGCATCGCGCTCGTTTCCGACGCCGGAACGCCCCTCGTGTCGGATCCGGGATACCGGCTGGTGCGGGCCGCGCTCCGAGACGGGTTGCCGGTGACGGCGGCACCCGGGCCGAACGCCGCGCTGACGGCGCTTTGCTTGTCCGGCCTGCCGCCGCTGCCGTTTCTCGTGCTCGGCTTTCCCCCGCCACGCCAAGCCGCGCGCCGGGCCGGCTTCGGCCAGCTCAGGGCCGCCGAGCGCGCCGGGCTTTCCGCCACCTTGATATGGCACGAGGCGCCGCACCGGCTGGCCGAGATGCTGGCCGACCTCGCCGACGCGTTCGCCGACCGGCCGGCCGCGGTGGCGCGGGAATTGACCAAGCGGTTCGAGGAAGTGCGGCGCGGGCCGATCGGAGCGCTCGCTTCCCATTACGCTCGGCAGCCGGCGAGAGGTGAGATCACGGTGCTGCTCGGGCCGCCGGAGGCCGAAGCGCGGGACAGCGAGGATCTCGATGCGCGGTTGCGCCAAGCGCTCGAGGGCAACAGCTTGAAGGACGCGGCGGCGCTGGTCGCGGGGGCGACCGGGCTGCCGCGCAAGCTCGTCTATGCCCGCGCGCTGGCACTCGGCGCCGATGCTCCGAAGCCGTAAAGGGTCATGATCCGGCCCAAGCGCTGGGCGGGGTGTTCCACCGCCTTGTGAAACAGCCACGCGGCAATCAGGGCGCACGGAAGCAGACAAGGGACCAGGGCCGGCCTCGGGCCAAGGGCGTGGATCAACGCCAGGAACACCGGGACGTGGACGAGATACAGGCTGTATGACACGCGCCCGAGCCATAGCAGCGGCGTTCGGCACAGCGCGGCTTGCAGTCCGCGCCACTCGAGCCCGAGCGCGATCAGAAGTGCTGCGCCGATCCCGAAGCCGAGATCGCCGACGGCAGGGAAGCCGCACAGCAGCCCGAGCGCCGCGAGGGCGCCGAGCGCCTTGCGACTTCGGGTGCGAAACAGCCTGCGCAGCGCGTCCCGCCGCAGCGCGAGCGCAATGCCGAAGACGAAGAAGCAAACGAAATAGGCCGAGACCAGCAGCGACCCGGTGGCGTCCGCGCCCCAGAATGGCCGGCATTGCGACCATGCCCGGCACGGCTGGCTCGTGATCGGGTCGATGCAGAACGGCAGCACGAGCCATTGCGCCGCGACGCCGCAAGCCAGCAGCATGACCGGGCGGCGGCGGCACAACCACAGCAGCGCTGGCAGCGCGGCCGAGATGCGAAGCTCATGCACGAGGCTCCAGACCACCGGGTCGAAATCGTCCCGGCCGGTGCCGCGCATGAGGAGATGCCCGACCACGGCCGCGGCATCGTGTCCGCCGCGCCAGAGTCCGCCGAACCAGGCGCTGAACGGACGCGGTTGCGCGGGGTCGAGCAGGGCGTAGCAGACCCCGGACAGCACGATCGCCGCCGCGAACGGAAAGTAAATCCGGACGAACCGGCGGACGATGAAAACGACGTAGGGGGTCGGCGCCGCGATCAGCGTTTGGGCGAGCACGAATCCCGAGAGCACAAAGAACAGGATGACCGGCTGCCGCCCTTCGACCACGATGTTGAAAGGCGTGTAGCGGAGCAGCCGCCATTGCCACGGCGTCGTCGGCTCCCAGGCGCCGAGCAGCCAGAGATGGTGCAGCACCACGAGGAGCGCCGCGATGCCGCGCAGCGAGTCGAGCGACGTTATCCGGGGAGGGGCTTCGCGCACGAAAGCATTAGCGGCGCGAGCGGCGAATTTTCGGTTTACAAAACGAGCGCGCCCAACAGCGCGTCGAGGCGCAATCGCCCTTCCGGTTCGGCGGCGAGCACGCCATCCGAGCGTCGCAGATAGCCTTCCTCTACTGCGCGCGCGAGCACCCCGGCGTCGATCGCGGCGTCGAGCGGCAGGCCGGTCCGCGCGGCGAACCGGGTCTCGTCGATGCCTTCCGTCAATCGCAGCCCCATGAGGAGCATCTCGCGCGCCCGCTCCTCGGGAGCGACCGAGGCCTCGCCCGCCGTGCCGTGTCCGTTCCGTTCGACCCGTGCGGCCCAGGGCTCGGGCGCGCGGTGACGCCGCGTCGCCAGCAAGGCGCCGTTGACGCTGACACGGCCGTGCGCTCCCGGCCCGATGCCGGCGTAGTCGCCGTAGCGCCAATAGGCGAGATTGTGCCGGGATTCGGAGCCGGGCCTGGCGTAGTTCGACACCTCATACGGCATCAGCCCGAATGCGGCGGCCTCTTCGGTCGTGGCCTCGTACAAAGCGGCGGCCTGGTCGGATTCCGGCAGCACGATCTCGCCCCGGCGATAGCGCGCCTCGAACGTCGTCCCAGGCTCAATCGTGAGCTGATACAGCGAGAGATGGTCGGATGCGAGCGCCAGAGCGTCCCGCAGTTCGGCCCGCCACGCGACCAGGCTTTGCCCGGGCCGGGCATAGATCAGATCGAACGAGACGCGCGGAAACAGCGCCCGAGCGCATTGGAGGGCAGCGATGGCTTGAACCGCCGAATGCTCGCGCCCAAGCATCGTAAGCGCCACGGCATCGAGGCTCTGCACGCCAAGCGAGACGCGGTTGACCCCGGCCGATCGGAACCCGGCGAGCCGGTCGCGTTCCACGCTGGTCGGGTTGGCTTCGAGCGTGATCTCCACATCGGGTTCGGGCGCGAACAGCGTCCGGGCATCGTCGATGAGCGCGGCAACCAGATCGGGCTGCATCAGGCTCGGCGTGCCGCCGCCGAAAAAAATGGACCGGAGCGGGCGACGCCCGAGCCGCGCCGCCTCCCAGGCCAGCTCGCGCCGCAGCGCACGGCCGAAGCGGGCGTGGTCGATCGCCGGACGAACGTGCGAGTTGAAGTCGCAGTACGGGCACTTGGCGAGGCAGAACGGCCAATGGACGTAAAGCGCGAGCGGTTCCATCGCGACAGATATGGGGTGCGGCTTGGGCGCGCCGACACGGCGTGGGTCCGCGCGGCGACGGGGTTCGCGATCCGGCGGCGTAGCCCCACTCGGACACCTGATCCCGCCGCTCGCGCTCCAAGCGTGAAAGCGCGGGTAATAGGTCCTGCTCCTCCGCCTCCGGAGCGGCCCGGCCGGGCTTGAGATCGTTCGCCAGGAACACGTGGCAGCCCTGATCCATGACGCCGTAGCGGTGAAAAGCCGCCCGGCATACGTGATCGCGCCCGCCTGCAGGCTGGTCTCCTCGGCCAACTCGCCACGCGCGGCCTGTTCAGGATTTGCATCGGGCCGAGCATCCCAGACGCCTTTGGGGGAACTCCCCCTACCGGCCCCGCATGGGGTATCGATACTGGTGCACGAGGCGAACCATGCCCGCCTGCATCGGGGCGACCACCACGAAAGCGGGCTTTTCAATCACGCCGTGGATGCCGGCGGAGCCGTCCCGCCGACGGATCGTGTCCTCGCGCACGCGCATCCAGCGGTTCTCGTGGACCACCCGGGAGCCAGTCGTCGTGATGTCGGCGTCCATCAGGAAAGGCAGGCGGCGAGCAGCTGCTCGAACGCCCGGGCGCGGTGGCTCAGCGCGTGCTTGTTGTTGGGGTGCATCTCGCCGAAGGTCTCGGTGCCGCCGATGGGCACGAACATCGGGTCGTAGCCGAAACCGCGATCACCCCGTGGCGGCCACACCGCTAGCCCGTCCACCCTGCCGATGAACGTGTCGGCGTGCCCGTCGGGCCAGCCAAGACACAGGGCCGAGACGAACCAGGAACGCCGATCCCCATCATCGCCCAGCTTCGCCTCGACCCGCGCCATCGCGGCGGCGAAGTCTCGCTCCGGGCCGGCCCAGCGAGCGGACAGCACGCCCGGCCCGCCGCCTAAGCCCGCGACACAGAAACCGGAATCGTCCGCGAGCGCCGGCATCCCGCTTGTCCCGGCGGCGGCCAGCGCCTTGATCCGGGCGTTCGCGGCGAAATCCCTGGCATCCTCCGCCGGCTCGGCGAGCCCGAGCTCTCCCGCCGAGACGGTCGCGATGGAATGCGGCCGCAGTAGATCGGCGATCTCGGCAAGCTTGCCCGTGTTGTTGGTGGCAATCACGAGGCGAGCGCCCGCCGCCAGTTTCCGCGCCATCAGGGAAGCCCGACCGCTTCGCGCTGCATCGCAAACAAGCTCGTCGTGCCGTGACGGGCGAGGCGCAGCAAGGTCAGGAACTCCGCTTCGGAGAACGGCGCGCGCTCTGCGGTCCCCTGAATCTCGACAATGCCGCCGGCGTCCGTGAGGACGAAATTGGCGTCGGCTTCGGCCGTGGAATCCTCCTCGTAGTCGAGATCGAGCACCGGGCCTTCGCCGGTCAGCCCGCATGAAACGGCGGCGACCTGCCCGGTCAGCGGCGACCGCGCGATCACGTTCGTCGCCAGCAGCTTCTTGAACGCGAGGTGCAGCGCCACCCAGGCGCCGGTGATCGCCGCGCAACGAGTGCCGCCGTCGGCGTTGAGCACGTCGCAATCGAGCGTGACGCTCATCTCTCCCATCGCCCGCCGGTCCACCACCGCCCGCAGGCTCCGTCCGATCAGGCGCTGGATCTCCTGCGTCCGGCCGGACTGCTTGCCGCGCGCCGCCTCGCGGTCGCCCCGCGTGTGGGTGGCGCGCGGCAGCATCCCATACTCGGCCGTCACCCAGCCCTGGCCGGAGCCGCGCAGAAAAGGAGGAACCCGCCCTTCCACGCTCGCCGCGCAGAGCACCTCGGTGTTGCCCACGCGGATGAGGCAGGACCCCTCGGCGTTGCGGGCGAAGTCCGGGGTGAACGAGACGGAGCGCAAGCCATCGGCCGCGCGGCCGGAAGAACGCATGAGACGGAATCCTGTCGTGCTGGAATGGCGGACCCTAGCGCAACCTCCACTGAAGGGCCATTGGCCCGGGACATCTCGCCGGGTCCGTCATCCTTGTCGATGATGCGAAACGGCGCCCCGAGCCCCGCAAGCCACAAAGCAAGCATCACGCCGGTCGGGCCGGCGCCAACGACAAGGATCGGTTGGACAAGGCGGCTCTTGTTGACGCGGCCGACCGTAGCGCTAGGAGTCGTCTCCCGACCACCCCGAAACCGTCAGGTGATCGCGCCCCGGCGGCGGAGCTCCGCGATAACCTGCCGCGCGAGATCCTCCGGCGACGCCGTCATCGTTCGCAGGTGGATTTCCGGCTCGGCGGGCCGCTCGTACGGCGCGTCGATCCCGGTGAAGTTGCGGATAGCCCCCGCGTCGGCGCGTGCGTAGAGGCCCTTGGGATCGCGGCGGCGGCATTCCTCGATCGGCGTGTCCACGAATATCTCGATGAATTCGCCCTCCTCGACCCGCTCGCGGGCCAGCATGCGCTCGGCTCGGTAGGGCGAGATGAACGAGACGAGGACGACCAGCCCGGCGTCGACGAACAGGCGGGCGACTTCGGCGACGCGGCGGATGTTCTCGACGCGATCCCCCTCGCTAAAGCCGAGATCGCGGTTAAGTCCGTGCCGGACATTGTCGCCGTCGAGCAGCATGGTGTGGCAGCCGCTCGCGTTGAGCTGTCTTTCTACGAGATCGGCGAGGGTCGACTTGCCTGCGCCGGACAGGCCCGTGAACCAGAGCACGGCCGGCCGCTGGCCTTTCAGCGCCGCTCGCGCCGTCTTGCGTACGCTGGTCGATTGCAGGTGGACGTCGCCCATCGCACGGGCGGCCCGCTCGATCGTGCCGGCCCCGACCGTCCCGCGCGTCAGCCGATCAATCAGGATCAAGCCGCCGGTTTCCTGATTTATTGCGTAAGGCTCGAAAGCCACCGGCTGCGAAAGGCTGAGGGTGACCTCGCCGATCTCGTTGAGCTGCAGCTCGCGCGCCGGAGTCTCCGTCAGGGTTTCCACGATGAGCCGGTGCGTGATGGCGGTGACGGTCGCGGTCACCAGGCGGGTGCCGAGCCCGAGCAGGTAGGAGCGGCCACGAAACAACGGCGTCTCGTCCATCCAGGCGATGTTGACGACGAGTTGGTCCGCCACTTCGGGCATGGGCGCGCTGGCCAGCAGATCTCCCCGCGAAACATCGATCTCGCGGTCCAGCACCAAGGTCACGGCCTCGCCTTCGACGGCCTCGGCGAGGTCGCCGCTTATGGTGACGACGCGGGCTACGGTGGCGCCGACCCTCGACAGGGCGTTGAGTACGCGGGCGCCGGGCCGCACGCGACCGCTCGACACGGTTCCCGCGTAGCCGCGAAAGTCGGCTGTCGAGCGGTTCACCCATTGCACGAACATGCGGAACGGCCGGTCGGCGAGGCGGGTCCGCGTCTCCGCGGCATCCAGGCTTTGGAGCAGGGTGGCGCCACGGTACCAGGCCATTCGGCGCGAGGGCGTCGAGATGTTGTCGCCCTCGCGGGCGCAAAGCGGAATGGCGGTCACGACCAGGCCGTCGAGCTGGGCCGCGAATGCGCCGAACTCGCCGGCGATGCGCTCGAACGTCGCCTGATCGAAGCCGATCAGGTCCATCTTGTTGACGGCGAGCACGATCTGGCGAACGCCGAACAGGCGCGCCAGCACCGCGTGCCGGTGGGTTTGGACAAGCGGACCCTTGCGGGCGTCAACCAGCAGCACCGCGACGTCCGCGAGGGAGGCGCCCGTCACCATGTTGCGGGTGTATTGCTCGTGTCCGGGCGCGTCGGCGAGGATGAACCGGCGGCGCGCCGTTTCGAAAAAACGGTAGGCCAGATCGATGGTGATGCCTTGCTCCCGCTCGGCCGACAGCCCATCCACCAGCAGGGCGTAGTCGATGCCCGCCCCCACCGTCCCGTAGCGCTGGCTGTCGCGTTCCAGCGCCTCCATGGCGTCGTCCGGAACGTGACCGCCTTCCGCCAGCAGTCGGCCGAGCAGCGTCGACTTGCCGTCGTCCACGCTGCCGCAGGTGAGCACGCGCAACACCGTCTCAGGCATCAAAAATAGCCGTCCCGCTTCTTCCGCTCCAAGGAGGCTTCCTGGTCGCTGTCGATCAGTCGTCCGGCGCGCTCGGACAGCCGCGTCGTGCGCATCTCGCGGATGATGTCGTCGATCGTCTCGGCGTCCGACGGGACGGCGGCGCTCAGCGGAAAGCAGCCAAGGGACCTGAAACGCACCCGCCGGTGCACGAGCGGCTCGCCGGCTAGCGGCTGCATTCGCTCGTCGTCGACCACGATGAGCCGCCCCTGGCGCTCCACGGTCGGGCGGAGGGCCGCGAAGTACAGCGGCACAACGGCGATCCGCTCGAGGCGGATGTAGGACCATACGTCGAGCTCGGTCCAATTCGACAAGGGGAACACACGCATCGTCTCGTTCGGCGCGAGCTGGCCGTTATACAAGCGCCACAACTCAGGGCGCTGTCGCTTCGGGTCCCAAACGTGGCCCGGCGAGCGGACCGAGAATATGCGCTCCTTGGCGCGTGACCGTTCCTCGTCCCTGCGCGCCCCGCCCACCGCGAAATCGAAAGCGCCGTCCGTCAGCGCTTGCTTGAGGGCGTCCGTTTTCATCAGCTGATTGTAGGTGACGCTGTCGGTGTCGATCGGGTTGATGCCACGCCGAACGCCTTCCTCGTTCGTGTGAACGCGGAGGTCGAGGCCGAACCGCCGGGCCGTTTCACCTCGAAAGGCGATCATGTCCCGGAATTTCCAGAGAGTATCGATATGGAGAACCGGAAACGGCAATCTTCCAGGAAAGAAGGCCTTGCGCGCCAAGTGCAGCAGGACGGAAGAATCCTTGCCGATGGAATACAGCAAGACGGGCGACCGCGCTTGGCCCGCCACTTCCCGCAAGATGTGGATGCTTTCCGCTTCGAGCGCCCGGAGATGCAGTGTTGGAGAAGCTGCTTCTCCGATGCTTTGATCTTGGCCCGGAGACGCGGCCAGTTCGATCGAGGCCGATAGGTCTTGGGTCGCGAGGTTCATTCGACTACCCGGCAACCCGTCGCGTCGGGTGGCGAGAGCTTGCCGGCGAGCGCGCGTGGCTCGGACGCGATCGCTCGCCTCGGTAGGAAAATGGGGAGAACACCGTCACGACCGCTCTGAATTCCACACTCGGCCGACCCGCTGGCCGCCAACATGCTTCTATAGATTGCGGGTTAGGAAGCAATGGCAAACCGTTCGTTGTGGTGCCCCGATTAAGCAACAAAGAATTGGTTGCGGCCAGTCAAAGGCCCACAATGAGGCTTCCGGCTCGCGGCATTCACACGCGCTTGGCGCGCCCACGCGGCGCGGCAACTTCGCCCGGCCCTACCAGCTTCGCGCGGAAGCCGGCAGAGTTAAATCCGGGGGCGTTCCAGGGTGGGCCGGTGAGGGCGCCCGCCCTGGTTGATCAATGAAGCCGAGGCGACCGTTCCGCGACGCGAACCGCCATGTCGAACGCCGTCAACACCTGCTGGTGGGTGCAGCGGTCATTCATCCCTTCCACGCTTTGGAAGCCGCGTTCGCGGGCGACCTCACGGAGCAGGTGATGCGCCCGGGCACGCACCCGGCGCGGGTCAGAGTGCCGGGCCGCCGAGCGGAGCGCGCCCATGGCGCAACGCCGCCCATCCGACGTCGAGTAGTAACCCTGAACCCATTTCTCCTCCGACTCGATCGTCAGCCGCGCGCGGCGCAGCAGGTGAGCGGTGGCAGGTTCCAGCAGCTCGGGGGTGTTCCCGGTGAATAGAAACTGCACCCGGCTTAATCGCAACGCACGTTCGCAAAGAGCCTTCGCCGGGCCAAGCCATCCCGACGGGCCCGCTTGGGTGCTGGGCTCGACGGTTGGCTGGGAGGCTTGGGAGAAGTCGCTACCATCAAAGGGCACGGGTTCCTCCAGTCGGACGAGACGCGTTTGAGAATATGCGGTGCAAGCCGATGTTGGGAGCGTCGACCCCGTCCGGTGAAACCTCGGGAACACTCGTTCATAAGCCGCGCCGCACGACGAACTTCGTCGCGAGCACCGATCCGGCAAGATGCTCGCAACCTCTTTGGCCAGCGAGCCTTTCCGGGCAAGTCCCAGCGACGAAGCCGCCGCTGGACCCCCAACTTGGCTTACTGACCGTACTCCCTCCCAGGTCAAGCCCAGGACGCCGGAAAGCAATGCTAACACGATGCGCCCCGCCGTCGAGAAGGTGAATCTGCCGAGTTGAGGCAAGAAATCTCGCTGGGTTGGTCAAGGCCCGGTGATTTCGGCTGGCCGTCGGCCCGCTCACCCCCGCGCAAGGTTCAAACCGCGAGAAACCCGCCGTCCACGTAGAGCTCGACGCCCGTGATGTAGGAAGCTTCGTCGGAGGCGAGGAACAACACCGCGTAGGCCACCTCGTCGACTTCACCCGCGCGCCCGAGCGGCACGCCGCGCAGGAGCTCGGCGCGGAATGCTGGATCGGCGGTGCGGCCGGAGGAGCGCATCGGCGGCATGATCCCGGGATGCACGCTGTTCACCCGGATCCGGTCGCGGCCCCATTGCACGGCGCCCGCTTTCGTCATGGTGCGCACCGCCCCTTTGGAGGCGTTGTAGGCCATGTGGATGCCGTCCTGCCCGACGACGCCCGAGATGGACGAGAAGTTGACGATGGAGCCGCCGCCCGCCGCCCGCATCGCGGGCACCGCGTGTTTCATGCCGAGGAAAACCCCGGTCGCGTTCACGGCCATCACCGTGTCCCAGGCCGGCCGCTCGAGCAGGTCCTGGTAGCCGCTGGCGCTGATGCCGGCATTGTTCACGAGGATGTTCAGCCGGCCGAAAGACGCGATCGTTTGTTCAACGGCGGACTGCCACTGGCTTTCGTCAGTGACGTCCAGCCGGGTGAATCGCGCCCTGTCACCGATGTCCCCCGCGACTTTTCGCCCGACCTCCTCGAGCACGTCCGTGACCATGACGTGCGCGCCTTCGCGCGCGAATATACGCGCGGTCGCGGCGC
>CAXUIE010000042.1:10181-15171 GCA_964250825.1 uncultured Acidisphaera sp.
GCCTGACGCGCCGCCGGTCACGATCGCGACCTTGTTCTGGAGCCTCATGCGCCGTTTCCCCGATTGCAGGTTGACCCGATGGGAGGAAACACCCATGCCGCGAAACAGCCAAGCGCTGCCGCGGGCGCCATTGAGCGGGGCAGCCGCGTCGCTCGTCGGCGGATCTCGACCGATGCGCGGCAGCGGCGTTCAACGAGGGGCTGGATTTCACCTGCGCGCTCGCCGACACGAAGGACGACAGCATCGCCTGCGCCGAGTTCAGCCCGACCATGATCGGCGGCATGCCGCTGCTCACCGAAACCTGCGCGCGACAAATTCCGTTCGAGGATCCACGCCAGCGGTCACACCGCCGTCGTGGACGCTGTCTGCCACGCCAGGGTGCAAGCGCGACCCAGAACGCCTCCGACCGCTCCGCGGCCATGCACGGATCGCGGCGGCGTTGCGCTGACTACCCGGTCGCTCCCTCGGCGGCGCTCCAACACCCTCGGCTGGCTCGCGTGCTGTTCACGGGCCCCGTTTACTTCTTCAAACGGTAGAGCACCGCGTCCGGCATCGCCTCGGACACCGACCACTTGTCCACCACCTTGTCTTGGCCGCCGGCCACCTCCTCGATCAGCATCGGGATCTGCGTTTGAATGTGCAGGTCGTGGCTGAAGTTGCGCGGGCCGAGCAGCGTGGGCTCGTTCTTGAAGCCTTCCAGCGCCGCGGTGACCTCCTTGCCGTTGGTCGTCCCCGCCTTCTCCACCGCGCGGCCCCAGAGCTGCAGAAAGGCATAGATCGGATACGCGTACTGCGACGCCGGAACGGCGCCGTACTTGGCCTTGAACGCTTCCGTCACGGCGGCGACTTCGGGGCGCGGATCCCCCGCCACCGCGGCCTGCGTCGCGATGTAGAAATCCTGCAGATCCGGAACGGCGGCGAGCCAATACGAGCCGTCCATCGAACTTCCGTTCAGGATCGGCAGATTGATGCCGGCCGCGCGGAGCTGGCGCACGGCGCTGGCGCCGCCGGGCTGAAAGGTGCACAGCATCACACTGTCGACCTTTTCATCGCGGATCGCGTTCGCCAGCCGCGTCGCTTGCGAAGCGATCGAGGCGTCGCCGCTCTTGAACGTGTCGCGGCCCACGATCTTGCCGCCCTTCTTCGGGAACGCCCAGTCAAAGCCGGCGCAGACCGACTTGTCGTACTCGATCGCGTCGTCGAGCAGCACGTAGGCGTTGCGATAGCCCTTCTTGTCATGGCCCCACTCCGCCATCGTCGCACCTTGGAGTTGCGCGGCGGAGGAGGAAGTGAAAGACAGCGAACCCACGCCCTTGATGCCGGCTTTCGGGTCTTCCGCGCACAGGAACACCGAGATGATGCCGGCGCGCTGCGCCTGAAGTGCCGCGGGAGCGCCGAAATCGTAGTCGCAGGTTGCGAAAACCAGCGCCGCGCCCGCGCGGACCATCGCCAACCCTGACTTTGCGCCCTCGGCGCGATCGGACTTGGTGTCCGCGTCCACGACCCTGATCTGCTTGCCGAGCAGGCCGCCATGCGCGTTCTGCTGCTCGACCCACAGCTTCGCCATCTTCGTGCTGTCGCCGTCGTAGGCGGCCATGGGACCGGTGAGCGCGACCGCGAAACCAAGCACGATGTCGTCGGCGGCCGGTGCGGGCGTGGGTCGAGCCAGAAGCGCGAACCCGATGGCGAACGCGAGCGCTACACCCCGTGACGTGATCGACTTCAGTTGAACCTCCTGCTTACGGGTGGGAAACATAAAAGCCGGGCGATGCCGCTTCGGAGCAAAAAGCATGCCTCCGCGCCCAACCGCGCTGGTCAGCGATTGCCGCGGATCGCGAATAGCATTGCGCTACCGGATTGGCCAGCGCGAGCGCGCCGCCTCCAAGCCATTGTCGCATCGATATGAGGCCGAGCTTGCCAACGGTTTGCGGTTATCCTTCAAGTCATCCCTTCCCGGGGACCGGGCGACAAGCCGGTCGGTTGCGGTCCGATAATTGCTAACATTCCCTGCGAATGGTTCGGGGAGAACATCTTGGATTCGGCGACGCTGCCGCATTGGCGCCATCGCTCGTCTGCCGCCCGCTCGTTGGGCGGCCGGCGACGCCGAGAACCGTGCGATGCTGCTCAGTTGTGCTGCCTTGAGTGCGATCGGCGCGCGGGACCGAGGCCATGACGGTCAAGCCCGCATCGTGACCGACCGTCTCCACGATCTGCCTTCCGGTGTGATCCGGCCGGACGCCGCGGAACTGACCGCCGAGGCGATCTCGGTCCGTTTCCGCGGTTTGGCCGCCATTGCCGACGTGAGCCTGACGGTGCAGCGGCGCGAGGTGTTCGGCCTGATCGGCCCGAACGGGGCCGGCAAGACAACGCTGGTCAACTGTTTGACCGGCTTTCAGCGACCGAGCGCGGGTCGCGTGCTGTTGGGCGGAGAGGACACCAGCGGCTGGAAGCCGGACCGATTCCGCAAGCAAGGGGTCGCGCGCACCTTCCAAGCCGGCCGGCTGTTCCGCGACATGTCGGTGCTGGACAACATCGAGGTCACCGCCGTCGGTCTTGGGCTGTCGCGGCACCGCGCCGTGCCCTACGCGAAAGCCATGCTCGACTGGGTGGGCCTCGCCGACAAGGCGGACGTCGTCGCGGGCGCGCTGCCCTATACCGACGAGCGCCGGGTCGGCATTGCCCGGGCGTTGATGTTGTCGCCGGCCTTCGTCTTGCTCGACGAGCCCGCGGCGGGCATGTCGGACGCCGAATGTGAGGATCTCATGACGGTGATCTCGGCGATCCCGCGCGCGTTTGATTGCGGCGTGCTGCTGATCGAGCACAACATGAGCGTCGTCATGGGCATCAGCCAGCGCATCCACGTGCTGGACGGCGGCAGGACCATCGCGCAAGGCACGCCCGCGGCCATCCAACAGGATCAGGCGGTGATCGCCGCCTACCTCGGGATGGAAGCGTGAGCGCGACGCCGGCGGCTCTGCTTTCGGTCGAGGACATCCATGTCAGCTACGGCCGCTTGGCCGCGGTCAAGGGCGTCTCCCTCAAAGTCGGCAAGGGCGAGGTCGTCTGTTTGATCGGACCCAACGGCGCCGGCAAGTCCACGACGCTGGCCGCCATCGCCGGCGGGGTTCCGGCGCATCAAGGGCGGATTTCCTTCGACGGCGCGGAGCTGACCGGCAAGCGGCCGGAGGACATCGCCCGGCTCGGCATCTCGCTCGTGCCGGAGGGCCGGCACGTGTTCGGCACGCTGACCGTGCAGGAGAACCTCCGCGTCGGCACCTACATGCGCTCCGACAAGACTGGCGTCGAAGCCGATTTCGCGCGCGTGTTGGAATACTTCCCGCGCTTGCGCGAGCGCCTGCACTTCCCGGCCGGGCGGCTGTCGGGCGGGGAACAGCAGATGCTGGTGATCGGCCGCGCCCTGCTGGCCCGCCCGCAGCTCATGATGGTGGACGAGCCCTCGCTCGGCTTGGCGCCCATGATCGTCGACCAAGTCTACAGCATCCTGCTCGACATGCGCGCCCGCGAAGGATTGACGTTGCTTATCAACGAACAAAGCTCGCATCGGGTGCTGAAATACGCCGACCAGATCTACGTGATTCGCACCGGCCAGATTAAACTCGCCGACCGCGCCGCGGAACTGCGCGACGGCGAGGCGATCAAGCGCGCTTATTTCGGGTTCGGCGAGCCCGGCGGCGCATCAAGCGTTCCGGCGACATCGGAGCCCGCTGCATGATCGACTTCCTGCAGAACATCATCGACGCGCTCAGCCTCGGGAGCCTCTACGCGCTGGTCGCACTCGGGGTCGGGCTGCTGTTCGGCATCCTGCGCCTCGTCAACTTCGCGCATGGCGACTTCATCACCATCGGCGCCTACGCGCTGATCGTGCCGTCGCTCGACGTCACCGCCCGCGTGTTCATCGGCGGCTGGGGCTGGTATCTCATGATCCCGGCGATCGGGCTGATCGTTGTGCTTGTGGCGCTCGCGTCGGACGTCCTGGTGTTCCGGCCGCTGCGGCGGGCGAGCCCGCCCGCCTTGATGATCTCCTCCTTCGCCGTGAGCTACCTGATCCAGAACGGCGTGCTGATGATCTACGGAGCCCGGCCGAAAGCGGTGAACCTGTGGTCCGGCCTTGATGAGCAGATCATGCTGGGCGCCGTGCGGGTGCCGTTGCTGCAGATCGTGACCATCGTCGTGACCCTGGTGCTCATGGCCGTGCTGACCTTGTTCCTCAAGCGCACCGCTTGGGGCGTGCAGATGCGCGCCGCGGCCGAGGACTTTCGCATGGCGCAATATCTCGGCGTGCGCGGCAACGTGGTGATCGGGCTCGCCTTCGCGATCAGCGGCCTCCTCGCCGCCGCCGTGTCGCTGCTCTATCTCTCGCAAAGCGGCTCGCTCAGCCCGACGATGGGTGTTCCCTTGGCCTTGTTCGCCTTCGTCGCCACCGTGATCGGCGGCCTGGGCAGCCTGCTCGGCGCGGTGGTCGGCGGCTTCCTGGTCGGCTTCATCGTCATCCTGCTGCAAGCCTACCTGCCGCAGGATCTGCGCGTGTTCCGCGACGCCTTCGCGTTCGGCTTCGTGATCCTGATATTGCTGCTGCGTCCGTCCGGCCTGGTGCCGACCAAAGCCTTGATCGAGCGCGTCTGAGGCATGGCCGCCATTCAAACCGCCGGGTTGCGATCCTTGCCTCGCCGGCTGTTTCCGGTGCTGTCGCTGATCGCCGCTCTCACGCTCGTCGTCCTGCTCGGCTCGCTGCTTGGCAGCGACGAGATGCAGGTCACCTTGCGCGAAATGCTGATCCGCATGGTCGTGGTGGTCGGCATGTACGTGTTCATCGGCAATTCGGGGATCCTGTCGTTCGGCCATATCGGCTTCATGTGCGTCGGCGCCTACGCGGCGGCTTGGGCGACGGTCGATCCGAGTTGGAAGCAGATGATGCTGACCGGGCTGCCGATTTTTCTGCAGGAACACGAGTATCCGCTGCTGGTGGGGC
>CAXUIE010000043.1:0-5491 GCA_964250825.1 uncultured Acidisphaera sp.
CGACCGGATGTACGCGTGAAGCGAGACCGTCAGTTCCTGGCCGTAGAGGTCGCCATCATAGCCGAAAAGGTTCACCTCCAACCGGCTCTCAGGCCCCTCATTGACGGTCGGCCGCCTGCCGATGTTCGCCGCCCCGCGATAGACCTGACCCGTTGGCAGTCGGACGGTGACCGCGTAAACGCCCCGCGCGGGCTCCAAGTGCCGCCCGAGAGCGATGTTGGCCGTGGGGAAGCCGATTGTCCGACCTCGCTTGTCGCCATGCGCGACGTTCCCGCGAATGGCCCATGGCCGCCCGAGTTCCGCCGTCGCCCGTTCGGGATAGCCGTCCTGCAACGCCCGGCGAATCCGGGTCGACGAGAGCGGCCCTTCGCCGTCGGTCAACGGCGGCACAAGAGTGAGCCCCATGCCCAGCGCCTCGGCCCGCGCCCCGAGCAGCCGTGTATCGCCCCCCCGGCGGTGACCGAACGCGAAATCCGTTCCGCAGGTCAGGTGCTTGGCGCCGACCCCCTCCCGCAGGACGCGGAGAACGAATTCTTCGGCCGACATGAGACTGAAAGCGCGATCGAAGGAAAGCTCGTAAAGGAGCGCCACGCCCTCGGCGGCGAGCGCGCCGGCGCGTTCCGCCGCCAACATAAGGCGGAATGGCGGGTCATCGGGTCGGAAGACCTCGCGCGGATGCGGCTCGAAGGTGAGAACCGCGAGCGGCGCACCGGGACGGGCGGCGTGCGCGGCCCGTAGGAGCTTGACGTGCCCCAGGTGGACGCCATCGAAATTGCCGAGTGCGACGGTTGCGCCGCGCGCCGCCTCCGGCAGGTCGCGCCAGTCTCGATAGATCTGCATCGAACCCGGGAAAGCTCCATCCCATTGGACAAGTCCGCCCGCCCCGTGCAAAGGACGAGCGCCATCCCCATCGCATGGACGCACCGATGCCGCAAACCGACGTGGGACGTTCCGCCGACCTCCTATCCGAACTCGCGGGATGGGTGAAAGTCGAAACCCCCACCACCGATGCGGCCAGCGTCAACCGTTTGATGGACGTGGCGGAAGGGGAACTCGCCCGGGCAGGTGCCGCCGTCACGCGCATCCCCGGTCGAGGCGGCTTCGGCGACAACCTGATCGCGAGGACGCCGGGGCGGGGAAAGCCTGTGCTTGTCGCCGGGCATCTCGACACGGTTTGGTCGCTCGGAAGCCTCGAGACGATGCCGTATCACGTCGACGGTCCGCGCGCCTACGGCCCTGGCATTCACGACATGAAGGCAGGCAGCTTCATCGCGTTCCATGCCGTGCGCAGCATCCTGCGCCAGAAGGTTGAAACGAAGCGGCCCATCACGTTGCTGCTCACCCCGGACGAGGAGGTCGGCAGCCCTACATCGCGGGACGTCATCGAGCGCGAAGCGGCGCAAGGGGCGCGGGGGCTGAGCCGGGCGCGGGCGGGCCCGCCCGCCGCCGCCGTGACCGCGCGTAAGGGCGTCGGGCGCTTCGCCATGCGGATCACCGGGATCGGCGCTCACTCGGGCACGAGCTTTCACGAAGGCGCTTCGGCCACGGTTGAACTGGCTCACCAGATCATCGCGATCAATGCGCTGGTCGACACCAAGCGCGGCATCACGTGCAACGTGGCGCCGGTGTGGGGCGGCACTCGGCCGAACGTGATCGCTCCCGAGGCCGGCTGCGAGATCGACCTGCGGGTCAGCAACGCCGCCGATGGCGAAGACATGGAACGCCGGCTGCAAGCCCTGAGCGCCGTCACGTCCGGCTGCCGAGTGCACGTGGAGGGCGCAATGAACCGACCGCCCTTCAAGGAGACCGCGGCCATCACGGCCCTTTACGACCGTGCCCGCGCTATCGCCGCCGGCCTCGGGTTGGCGATGCCGAGGCAGACCCGGGGCGGCGGTTCGGACGGGAATTTCACGGCCGCCATCGGCGTTCCGACACTGGACGGCCTCGGCTGCCTCGGCTCGGGAGCCCATGCCAGCCATGAGCACATTCTATGGAAAAGCCTTGAGCCGCGGGCCGCCTTGATGGCGGGCTTGCTCGAAGCCTTGGACTAGCCCCGACCCTTCCCCGGCCGACTTCAACACAGCACGACAAGATGCTGTTCAACTCGCAGCCTTTCGTCATCGTGTTCCTTCCGACGGTGCTGGCCGGCTACTACGCCCTATCGAGCCGCCGCGCGCCGCGGCAGGCCTGGGTAATCCTGTCCTCGCTCGTCTTCTACGGCTGGTGGGACCTCCGGTTCGTGCCGCTCCTGGCGGGCTTGACGGTCGCGAACTGGCTCGTCGTGCACTGGTTCGGCCGCAGCCGCAGCGCGAGCATCCCGGTCGGTGGCGTCGTGCTGAACCTCGCCGTGCTGCTGTTGTTCAAGTACGCCGACTTCATCGGCCGCAACGTCTCTGGACTGTTTGGCGCGACATGGCACGCTTGGCATCTGATACTGCCGCTCGGCATCAGCTTCTTCGTGTTCCAGAAAATCTCCTACCTCATCGATCTGAAGCGCGGCGATCGCCACATCTACGGTTTTCTCGACTTCTGCATGTTTGTCATGTTCTTTCCCCAACTGATCGCAGGACCACTGGTTCGTCACAACGAGATCATCGATCAGTTTCACGCCGACCCGCGCAGCCCGGCTCTATGGGAGAATCTTGGCCGCGGCTTCGCATTGTTTCTGATCGGATTCGCAAAGAAAACGCTGCTCGCCGACACGTTGGCGCAGCTCGTCGACCCGCTGTTCTCACGAGCGGCAATCACCGCGCTTACCGCTGTCGAGAGCTGGCTCGCGACCGGCGCCTACACGCTGCAGATCTATTTCGATTTCTCCGGCTACTCTGATATGGCGATCGGACTTGCTTTGATGTTCGGCCTACGCCTCCCGTTCAACTTCGACGCGCCCTACCGCTCAATCTCCATCCGCGATTTCTGGCGCCGCTGGCACATGACGCTGTCGCGATTTTTGCGCGACTACCTGTATATCCCGCTCGGCGGCAATCGATGCGGCCCGATGCGGCAAGCGATGAACGTCGTTGTGACGATGTTGCTTGGCGGACTATGGCATGGCGCGAATTGGACCTTTGTCGTGTGGGGTGGGCTGCACGGCGCGGCGTTGGCGTGCAATCATCTCTCGTCGGAGGCTGGCCTGAGATTGCCCAGGCCTGTTGGTTGGATGCTGACACTGCTGTTCGTGATGGCCGCCTGGACGTTGTTCCGCTCGCCCGACTTCGGCACGGCTGGGGCGATGCTGAGCTCGATGAGTGGACAACATGGCCTTGGCCACGTCCGACTGGATCGGGAAAACATCCTCGCCCTCGCGATCGGCGCGATTATCGCTCTGCTCGGGCCGACGTCGCAGGTCATGGCGCTTCACAGGCTGCAACCCGGCATCTGGTTGGCGGTTCCGACGGGAGTGGCGCTTGCCTGGCTGCTCCTGCTGGCGGGAGGACGGCTGCCGGCTGCCTTCATCTATTTTCAATTCTGAAGCGATCTTGTGATCGACCGATCCCAGCGCGGCGCGCCAACCAGTGCGTGGCGGACGTTCTTCTGCGCCACAGCCGGCACCGCTGCCGCCGTGACGGCATTCTTGTTCCTTTTCGTCGCCATCGTGGACCCGTTCGACAGCTTGCCCCTGTCGCCCTCCTTGAGCCGACCGCCAATCGCGACAAATGCGCGATTCTCGTTTCCCGCCCTCGCGCGATCCCGGCGGTTCGACAGCGCGGTGATCGGCAACTCGACAAGCCGCCTGCTGCGCCCTGCCCAACTAGACGGCGTGCTCGACGCCCGGTTTGTCAACTTGGCCATGAACGCGGCGACCGCCTACGAGCAATCGCGCATCCTCGAGCTGTTTCTCCGCGCGCACCCCGAACCACGAAACCTCATACTTGGGCTGGACGACACATGGTGCCTTACGCGGCAGCTCCGGCGGTATACCCCGCGCCCCTTCCCCGAATGGTTGTATTCGCCCAATCGCTGGCTCGGCTACACGCACCTGCTGAACCTATACACGGTGCAGCAGGCCGCCATCCAGTTTGCGACGCTCCTTGGACTGAAGGCCGAAATCTATGGACGTGACGGCTATACGAGCTTCGTGCCGGATGATCGGCTCTACGATCCCGCGCGCGTGGCAGCCGCTTTGCGCGAGGCCGCCTCGTTGATGCCAACGGGCGACGCCACGGTCTCACCCGCGACCCTGCCCTACCCCGCCCTGGATCTGTTAAGGCGCGATCTGGCGATGATCCCGCCGACCACAACGAAGATCGTGTTTTTCGTGCCGTTCAACCACGTCCGGCAACCGGCGTCCGGAGCCTTGCGGGGCGAGTGGGACGAATGCAAGCGACGCGTGAGCGGAATGGTCGCGGCCTTGCCGAACGCTCACCTGATCGACTTCATGCTGCTCAGCGGCATCACGTCAAACGACAACAACTATTGGGATGCCGCGCACTACCGCTTGGGAATCGCGGAGCGATTGGTCAGGGATCTTGCAGCGGCACTAGCGGGGCACCCGGCGACGGACGGCGACTATGTGATACTCATTCCCGCAGCGACAGCAACTCGGTAAGCAGCGCTTCCACTTCGCTCTCGTCGCGCCAAGCGAGACCCACGTGCAGCACGCGCACGCGCAGCCGGTCGCGAGGCGACAAGCGGACCGCGTCTTTCGCTGTTGTGACAAGAATCGCGTCGAGCCGTGCCGCATCCCGCTCCAAGCGACGAACATCAGCGCCGGTAAACGTATGATGGTCGGCGAAGGTCCGATGGCCGGCGAGTACCGCCCCTATCTCTGCAAGCGAAGTAAAGAATTTGCCGGGCCGGCCGATGCCGGCGAACGCCAAGACGCGGCGTCCCGACAACTCCGATGCCCCCGGGGCCGCAACGAGCGACGCTCGGATCACCTGGCATGTCGGCGGCAGAGCAGTCTCCGCGGCGTGCGCATCCTTGCCGATCAGGATCGCCGCTCGGCAGCGGCTCGCCGCCTCCGCCACCGGCTCGCGCAACGGACCCGCAGGAAAGACTTGGCCGTTGCCGAAGCCAAAGCCGCCGTCCACCACGAGAAGCGACATGTCCTTGCGCAAGGTGGGGTTCTGCAGCCCGTCATCCAGCACCAGGAACTCGGCGCCTGCCGCTATCGCCGCACGAGCGCTTGCGGCGCGGTCAACGCCGATCCAGGTGGGCGCAAGCTGGGCCAGGAGCAGCGCCTCGTCGCCGACCCGCCCGGCGTCATCGCAGGCGTTGACGCGATGCACACCGCGCGCCGACCCTCCATAACCGCGGAGCAACGCGTGCGCGGCGACTTTCCGGGCCTGGAGGCGTCGTATCAGGTCAAGCGCCAAGGTCGTTTTCCCAGATCCCCCAACCGTCGCGTTTCCGCAACATATAACCCGCACGGAGGCCGGCCATCCGGTGACGGCGACCCGGCGAGCCGTGATCGCTGCTGCTACCGCGCCGAGCGGTCGCAGCAGCCGCTGCGGGATTTCACTTCCGCCCGGCGCCCAGAAAGCTGGCG
>CAXUIE010000043.1:5501-15168 GCA_964250825.1 uncultured Acidisphaera sp.
TTGGGGTGGGAAGATGTCGCCGAGACGCAGGCCCGGATTACGGCGGCAGTGCGGGGGGGGGGGGCCCAGCCGCCCCAGGAGCCGGGGGGCGGTGGGGCGCGCCTGGCCACCATCCCGCGCCGCCGAGCTATTGCCCGCACGGCCCGCAGCATCCCTTTCAGCCGATTCCTCGATAAGCCGGCTCGCCCAGGCAGCCAAGGTGGCCGCGTCGCTGACCCGAACCAGCGCGCCGTCATGCTCGAGTCCATCGGCGATTTCGGCAAAGTTGGCCGTATGCGGTCCCACGGCAATCGCGCAACCAAGCCTTGCGCCTTCCAAAGGGTTCTGGCCTCCCCCGGGCGGAACCAGGCTACGCCCCACGAAGGCGATCCCGGTCAATCGATAGAACAATCCAAGTTCGCCCAACGTATCAGCAATCCACACACCTGAGCGGGCGGGCGGCCCCTCTCCCAAACTGCGGCGCGTCGCCGGCAGGTCGTCAGCGCTCGACAGAACAGCCGAGCCTCGCTCGGGGTGACGTGGAACAATGATGGTCAGGAGGTTCGGAAGCTTCGCCGACATGATTCGATGAGCGGCGAAAACGATCAGCTCCTCCCCCGGATGAGTGCTCGCCGCCAACCAGACTGGCCTCGTGCCGATCTCATCGTGCGCGCGGCGAAGCTCGGCATTTTGGGCCGGCAGGGGGGTTGACGCGAATTTGAGGTTGCCCGCCACGCTGACCGAACGGCCGCTCAGCGCGCGCAACCTTTCCGCATCGGCACGCGATTGCGCATCAATCCGGTCGAACTCGCCCAAGATCTCGCGTGCCGTCCGGGCCACTCGCCGCCATCGAGCGAAACTGCGTGGTGACAGGCGCGCGTTGATCAGCATGAGCGGGATGGACCGGCCCCTGCACGCTCGAACGAGATTCGGCCAAAGCTCACTTTCAACGAAACCCGCGACATCGGGCCGCCAATGGTCGAGAAAGCGGGCTGCCCAGGCGGGCACGTCCAATGGCACGAAACGGTGGAGCACACGCTTCTCGAGCCCGAGTTCGGGCAGCCGCATGGAAAGGAGCCGAGCGGACGTCACGGTTCCTGTCGTGAGAAGCAGAGTGCTCGACGGGGATTGTTCGGCGAGAGCGCCAAGCACGGGAAGAACCGACACCGCTTCGCCGACACTCGCCGCATGCAGCCACACCACACAGCCACTTGGGCGAGGGCTGGCGTCGATCCCTCGTCGTTCAGCTAGGCGGTCGAGAATTTCTTTACCGCGCCACGCTCGCGCCCGGAGGACCAAGCGGAGCACCGGCTTGGCCAGGCTGGCGATCCCAGCCCAGAGCCGGAGCAGAGTCATCCGGCACAGCACCGATCCGCGCGCTCGGTCGCGCGATTGAGCGCATCGGTAATCATCGGAACAGCTTCCCGCCAAGCGCCCCGGGGCACCTCGATCGGCTGAGAGCAAACGACCACCCCGCGCCCGAACGGCAGCGGGAGGACCATCCGGTCCCAGCTTGGAAGCACCTTGCGCCGAGAGGTTTGAGCTGCGCAGGGTAGAATTCGTGCGCCCGAGACGGCCGCGAGCTGGGCAACGCCCGGAGCCGCTCTGTGGCGAGGTCCGCGTGGACCATCGGGAGTCATCACGATCAGCTCGCCCCTTGCCAACAGGCCGATCATGGCCCGCATGACGCTGGAGCCACCGCGCGACGATGATCCGTGTACTAAACCTACTTCGAAGCGGCGCATGACGGTGCCGATCAGCTGACCATCCCGGTGCCGACTGACAAGCGCATGCACCCTCGTGTGCAAGGGTCGCCTTGCCTCCCGGCGTGCCTTGACCCAGAGCACGGGCAGCAACGGGAGACGATCGTGCCAGCACGCGAATATGCCTGGCTGCCCAGCGAGGTGCGGAACCACGAACTCCCAGCCCTCGAAGCGCCAGCGTGTCGTGCGCAAAGTCCATCGAAGATAGAAGCCGAGCAAGTGGCCCAGCGAAGCTTGCACTCCGGGCCGGCGGACTAGGAACTTCAGCATGGAAACTTTGTGGAACCTTGCATCACGAGCCGGTAGCACAAGGCCCGCGTCGGCGGAAGCGGACCTAATCTCGTATCGGCACCAGGCAAGAAAGGAACAGCTCCGCGCATGCTCGCCAGCTCTGGCTTTCGGCATGCCGCCGGCAAGCGGCCCGGTCGGCTCCCAAGGCGGCGAGGGCAGCTACACGCAGGTCGGCGTCGACGGCTCCGACCGCCGGGCTCAATCCGGCCAGGATATCCCGTGGACCTGTCACCGGAAACGCGGCAACCGGCGTGCCGCAAGCCAGCGCCTCAAGGACCACCAAGCCGAACGTGTCGGTGAGGCTCGGAAAAACAAACGCGTCTGCCCCCGCGTAGGCGGAAGCGAGCGCGGGTCCGAACCGCGGACCCGTAAACCGCACGGCTGGATAGTCGCGCTGAAGGGAGTTGAGTTGCGGCCCGCCACCGACCACAACCTTGGAGCCAGGCAGGTCGAGCTTCAGGAACGCTCTGATGTTTTTCTCGATGGCGACCCGGCCCACGTAGATGAACACCGGGCGCGGCAGCTTCCAGTCCTCCCGAGGCGCGGGCTTGAACAAATCAAGATCGACGCCGCGAGACCAGGCACGAACCTTGCTGAATCCGCGATCGCTCAACTCCTGGCGGAGGCTGGCAGCGGCGACGAGGGTGGCTTCGCCAGCATTGTGAAAACGACGCATCCACTCGTAGAGCGGGCCGACTGGCAACCCCGTCCGCGCACGGATGTATTCGGGAAAGCGTGTGTGGAAGGAGGTCGTGAAGCGTAGGCCCTGATTAAGCGCCCAGCTTCGGGCCGCCACCCCGAGCGGCCCTTCGGTGGCGATGTGCAGGACGTTGGGAGCAAACGCCTCGACTTGTCTGATCAGCCGCCGTTTCGGGAAAAGGGCGATCCGAATGTCGGGATAGGTCGGCAAGGGGACCGTGCGGAATCGGTCGGGGCCGATCATCTCGACGAGATGCCCCATCGCGCGCAGCTCCTGGATAACCGCGCTTAGCGTACGGACAACGCCGTTGACTTGAGGCGTCCACGCATCGGAAACAATTGTGACACGCCTCGTGGTCACGCCAATAAACGGCTCCTGCTCGCTCGACTTCGCCGCCCGCACCAAGCTGACAGCAACGCCCTAAACGGCGGGCGCAAACGTGTCGGCGTGCGAGGCCCGACCGTTACTCGAGAACAGCGTGAGCCGATTGCGAGATAGCCAATCGATGAGTTCGAGACGGCCGTCGCAGTGCTCCACCAAGGCCGTGCAGCTTTCGACCCAATCGCCGTCATTGATGTAAAGCACTCCACTCACTTCACGCATTTCGGCGTGGTGGATGTGCCCGCATACCACGCCATCGTAACCGCGACGCCGGGCCTCGTTGGCCAGAGCCGACTCGAACCGATCGATGGCCTTGACCGCTTCTTTCACCTGTCGTTTCAGCCAAGCTGATAACGACCAGTAAGGATAACCCAGCCGCCGACGAAAGGCATTGAACCACCGATTTACGACGAGAGCGGTCGTGTACGCCCAATCGCCGAGCACGGCGAGAAATCGTGCATATCGGACTACACTGTCGAACTCATCGCCGTGCATTACGAGTAGTCGCTTGCCTGCCGCCGTTACGTGGGTGGCATCTTTGCGAAGCTTCACCCCCGCGATTTCCAGTCCCATAGGCAACCATGCTCGAAACATCTCGTCGTGGTTTCCGGGAATGTAGGTGACGTCCGTCCCCTTCCGCGCATGGTGAAGGATTAAACGCACCACATCGTCGTGGCTCGCATCCCAATACCAGGATTTGCGCAATCGCCAGCCGTCGATGATGTCACCCACTAGGAAGAGATGCTGACAAGATACCGATCGAAGAAAGTCAGCCAGGGACTCGCTCCGGCAACCGCGAGTACCGAGGTGGGTATCCGATATGAATATGCTCCGGTACGCTGGCCGAAGACCTTCGAGAGCGGGAGCCTTCATTCGACCGGCCGAATTCGGTGTCTACGATCATCGCTGCGCCGCTGCTTTATGACGCGAGCACGCTCATCGTTAGTGAAGATTGCGTGACTCGCCCCTTATTCAACGAAAGCGCGAAAGTCATGAGAGTGACGCACAAGTGTCACTACTTTGCCACGACAACGTGGCAGGGGTCCGGTTCCAAATCATCAACGCGATCCGGACGGAATCGTGGACAATAGGCGGCCTTTGGGTTGATTATCATCTTTAATCCTACAGCGGGACGGCGTCGAGCCCAACTTCTGTGGCGCGTGCTCGATGTCCTGGTTGCGAACGGGATGCGTCTCGACCTTGTAAAGACGGCGCGACCGCGCCACGCCGAAGCGCTCGCTCGCGTTGCGGTCTCGTCCGGGGAACGAGTTGTGGTGGCCGCAGGCGGCGACGGGACGATCGCAGAGGTCGCAAGCGGGATGATTGGTTCAGATGCCAAACTTGCAGTGATACCGCTTGGCACGGCGAACGTCCTCGCGCACGAGTTAGCGTTGCCGTTCACCGCGAGGGGTATCGCAGCGGCCCTCGCCTTCGGTCGGACTAGGTGGATTTGGCCGGGGCTCGTAGTCCGTCCCCACGGAACACGGCTATTCGTTCAGATGCTCGGCGTCGGATTTGATGCCCACGTGGTCCATCATACATCGCCGCGTCTTAAGCGGGCCTGTGGGCGCGGGGCCTACGTTTTCCAAACGGTGCGCGAGTTGCCGCGCTACCAGTTCGACCCCATTCGAGTGTGCATTGACGGTCAGGAACGTCGGGCGACCAGCGTGATCCTGACAAAAGGGCACCTGTATGCTGGCCAGTATCGTTTGGTTCCCGAAGCTCACCCGAACGACCCGGGCTTCTCGGTTGTCTTGTTCGAGCGTGCCGGGCCGGCAGCCGCCATGGTCTATGGCGCGGCGCTTCCGCTCAACCTGCTGCCTAGCCTTACCGGAGTCCGCCGCATGCGGGCGTCTCGAGTGGAAATCCTGAGCACGCAACCCGTGCCGGCCCAAGCCGACGGCGACCCGGCCGGGTTTGCCCCGCTGACAGTGACCGACGCTCCACGACGGATCCCGATCGTGGTCGGTTGACCTCCGGCGCAACATTGGTTGGGGCGGGATGTGATCGCGGCGACGATCAATTCAAAGCAATTTGAGGATCGACTCAGCGCTGCTGACATCAAACCCGCCAGGAGGCTCGACGGCGATATGGGTCACTGTGCCGTTTTCGGCCACAAGAGCAAAGCGCTGGCTCCGAATGCCCAGGCCTCGCTCGGTAAGGTCCAACTCGAGCCCGATTGCCTTGGTGAATTGCCCGGCACCGTCAGCAAGCATCGTGATCCTGCCGTCGATACCCTGGTCCTTCGCCCAGGCCGCCATCACGAATGCGTCGTTGACGGCGAGACAGACCACATCCTCCACGCCCCTTCCCTTCAAGGCATCAACGTTCTGGAGAAATCCTGGAAGGTGCTTGGCGCTGCAGGTCGGGGTGAAGGCACCCGGCACGGCGAACATCACGACCTTCTTTCCCTTGAAAACCTCGGAAGACGAGATCTCTCGTGGCCCCTCGGCAGCAGCCTGCATGAGCTTCATTGACGGTATCGTATCGCCGACCCCGATGGCCATCTAAGCTCTCCTCGCTTCGCACTAGCCCATTCCTAGCGCTCCTCCCCGATAGTGTCACGCTTGCGCGGGCCGGCCACACTCCCCAATCTCCCGCCATGAGCGATTCGGCTGATGCAGAGAGATACCTGACGGGCAAGCTTCTGGTCGCGATGCCCGCCATCGGCGACCGCCGCTTCGACCACAGCGTCATATATGTTTGTGCCCACACCCAAGAGGGGGCCATGGGCATCGTGGTCAACCATCCTCTAAAAACGCCCAGTTTTGATGACTTGGCACGACAATTGTCGATTAGGCCAATGCCGCCCTTGCGGCGTGTCGACCTGTATTCCGGCGGCCCGGTCGACACGGAACGCGGATTTGTGCTACACAGTTCGGATTGGAGGAGCGAGGAAAGCCTTGTCATCGACCGTGATATCGCACTCACGGCCAGCCTCGACGCGCTGAGAACCATTGCGGCGGGCGGCGGTCCTCGCGAATGCGTTCTTGCCCTGGGATATGCTGGGTGGGGGCCCGGTCAGCTCGACAATGAACTCACGGCCAATATCTGGCTGTCAGCGCCGAACGATCAAACACTTCTCTTCGGTAGCGACCATGGGACAAAATGGGCACGAGCGCTGGCAGGATTACGCATCGATCCGCTGCAGCTGTCCAACGTCGCGGGTCATGCGTAGCTTTGTTCGGCCTTGGTATACTTCCAACGGGTCGGACCAGGCTGGACGCGGCTTCATGGCCGCGCTAGTCGTTGAGCATTCGATCCGACCGCTTGCTCGACAGACTTGAAGCCATTCCTTTGTAACTCTCCGGCTAATTCTTCCAGTGCGCGCGCCAACAGATTAGGTCCGCCATAGACGAACGATGTATAGAGTTGAACGAGGTGAGCCCCGGCCTGTATCTTCGTGAATGCGTCTCGCCCGCTGCTTACTCCTCCAACACCGATCAGTTTCAAACGCCCGCGGGCGCATTCGAAAGCTCGGGCAAGCATAGTGGTAGATGGCGCGAACAACGGCACCCCCGAGAGACCGCCCAGCTGATCGCGAAATCTGGACTTTAAAGTTGCAGGACGCGATACAGTCGTGTTGGTCAGTATGAGGCCTTGAACTCCCTCAGACATGCAGACCTCAATCAGCGCTTCGAGCTCGCCCGTCGTCAAATCCGGCGAGACTTTCACGAGTAGCGGACGCGTTGATCGCCGGAGATTCGAGATCGAGCTCAAAAGCGCCCGGAGCCGCTTCGGATTCTGCCACGAACGAAGATCAGCCGTATTAGGGGATGAGACGTTTATGGCGATGTAATCGGCTTCGCTCGAGACAGCGTTCACGAGAGCTGGATAATCTCGCTCAGGATCCGCCCCATCGCGGTTGATGCCGACGTTAGCGCCGACTGGCACCGTTCTCGTTGTTCTTGCAGCCAGCCGGCCGAGGTATGCTTCCAAACCTGAATTGTTGAATCCCAAGCGATTGATGACCGCGCCATCCTCTTCCAAGCGAAAGACGCGAGGCCGCGGGTTGCCGGCTTGTGAGCGAGGCGTGACGGTTCCGGTCTCTAGGAAACCAAACCCGAGACGCGCGAGACCATCGATCGCCACACCATTTTTGTCGAACCCCGCAGCCAGTCCGATCGGGTTGCGGAATTGCAGCCCGAACACCGACACCGAAAGGGCGGGATCGCTGACTACATCTCGGCGACCAGCCAACCCGAGGCGAATGGCGCCCAATGCCAAATTGTGAGCGATCTCGGGCTCCAGGTGGCGAAGGAGGCGGGAGGGAGCGAACGCGCGAGTGCGGTGCATCGGCGCGAGTTATGGTCTAGACCGTGGCCGATGTGGAGTGAGCCATATCTCGAAACCTGTTGCCGATCGGCTTTGCATCGGCTTTTTCTCGCGGGTTCGGTCGGCAGGCCCCCCACGCTTCAAGATCGAGCATGTCTCGAGCGTCTCGTGCGGATGCGAATGGCAGGAGTACGACCGGATAAGCGCGTCGAGATTACCGTCGTCGGAGTCGGCGAACATCGATTTCTCGTCCGCTCTGGCTCAGGTCAGCGTGGTGACCATGACCTGCTCGCCCACCGCGGCGACCGAGAGAAGGCGGGCGCCGTCGATCGCGGACACCATCAACAGGTCTCCGAAAGCGATCAGATCGGCGGCGCCACCGAAGAAATTCCGCCCGGCGACGGCCGCTAGCGAGTCTTCGTGCGCCTTATAGTGCCATAGTGTAAAGCCGTTGGCATAGGCGAGAACGGAAAGGTTCCGAATGGTGAAAGCCATACGATGCCACTCCTATAAACGACGAAAGCCGCCGGCCTGGATTGCTCCAGCACCGGCGGCTTTGTGTGAGACAACGTCGGGGCAGCAGTCGCCCCGTGACGAAAAGGAGGCTAACGGAGATGCCGGTAGCTCGTCAAGGACGAAATTCCTAATTATCCCTTTGACAAAGTGAGTAGGAAAATGGGAAGTATTCCTAAGTGTCCGTCCGGGAACAGCTTGAGTCCTTTGAGTCTCTTGTGATTCCATGTGGTTGGTCCGATTCGCAGGAGGCCGCCCGATGTGGACGAATGAGAGCCGCGCTCGATATGACCGCAGCAAGCTGCGCTACCCGAGTGATCTGACCGACGATGAGTGGGCGATCATCGGGCCGATGATCCCGCCGGCTAAGCGCGGCGGCAATAAGCGCACGGTCGATGAGCGGGAGGTCGTCAATGGGGTAATGTATGTCCTCAGCACGGGCTGCCAGTGGAAGTCGATCCCGAAGGACTTGCCACCTCGCAGCACGGTCAGCGACTATTTCAAGCGCTGGGATTGGGACGGCACGCTCAACCGCATTCACCACGCTCTCTATGTCCGATGCCGCGAACTGGCCGACCGCGAGGCGAGCCCGACGATCGCCATCATTGACAGCCAGAGCGTCAAGAGTGCCGAAAAAGGGGGGGCTCGATCGATCCACCCGGCTATGACGCGGGCAAGAAGGTCAAAGGCAAGAAGCGTCACGTCCTGGTCGACACGCAAGGCCTGCTGATGCAGGCGATCCCGCACGCGGCCGACCTGCAGGACCGCGACGGAGGGGTGTTGCTGATGAGCAGTCTGTTTGGCGCCTTCCCTTTCCTGCTCAAACTCTACGCCGACAGCGGTTATCAGGGACCGAAGTTCCAGGACGGCCTGAGACGGGTCTGCGCACAGGTCACCGTACAAATCGTCAAACGTTCCGACATCGGCAAATTTGTGGTGCTACCAAAGCGGTGGATCGTCGAGAGGACCATCGCGTGGCTCAATCGCTGCCGCAGGCTGGCCAAGGATTGGGAGTGTTTGAGCCGAAACGGTCTCGCTTTCCTACGCTGGGCGTCAATCAGGCTGATGGTCCGAAGACTATGTCAAAGCAAAATATGATCCCGGACCGACTCTAAGCGTGACAGGCCGGCTAAGGGAGTTCGCCCTTCTCGCGGAGGGCGCGCTTCTGGGCCGACGAGAGCTTCTGATGTTTGCGTTTCGGAGGTGATGCTTCGTGCTGGCGTTCGGGCGCTTCGCGAATCGGATTTGGAAGCTGACCTAAGGGATGAGATCGTGCTTCATGTGTATCGAGCGATGAGGATTGAGGAAGCTTAGGTTTTATCTCATGCCCCAGCGCTCTTATGCGCACGGTAGCATTTCTAATATCCAGAAATATGCCCTCTAGGTCGGCGGGGGTAACGGGGATGCTTTCTGGAATCAATGCCCGCTTTGTTTTTTTGACAATACCTACCGGTTGCCAGTTTCCCCGGGTGGTCAGAATTGAGCAAAACGGAGCACCGCAGCGTTGTCCCCAAACACAGTGCGCCAGCGAGTTTCTGTTCACTTGACAGCGCTCAATGTCCCTACGCAAGCTCACGAAGTCTGTAGTCGTCTTGACCATACGTTCGGATATTAAATCTTCTATTATGTCGAGTCGGTCGGTAGCCTGCGGCTCTCTTACAACCAGCCTTCCTGTTTGCCGGTCAACTCGCACGATATCGTAAATTATCTGAGACCTTTGCATAACTCTTTCCCCGACGCGATTTGGATATGATTCGCTGTCGAT
>CAXUIE010000044.1:0-14210 GCA_964250825.1 uncultured Acidisphaera sp.
CCCCAACATGGCCGGCAAGTCCACCTTTCTGCGGCAGAACGCGCTCGCGGTCGTGCTGGCGCAGGCCGGGCTTCCCCTGCCCGCCGAAAGTGCGACGATCGGCGTGGTGGACCGGCTGTTCAGCCGCGTGGGCGCCGCCGACGACCTCGCGCGTGGGCGCAGCACGTTCATGGTCGAGATGACCGAGACCGCCGCGATCCTGCACGGGGCCGGGCCGCGTTCGCTCGTCGTGGTGGACGAAATCGGGCGCGGCACGGCCACCCTGGACGGCCTCGCGATCGCCTGGGCCGTGCTGGAGGCGCTTCATTCCACCGTCCGCTGCCGCACGATCTTCGCCACGCACTTCCACGAGCTCGCCGGCCTGGCGGCCGAGCTGCCGCGCCTTGCCCCGCATACGATGCGAGTCAAGGAGTGGCGCGGCGGCGTCGTGTTCCTCCATGAGGTCGCGCAGGGTGCCGCGGGGCGGAGCTGGGGCGTCCACGTGGCGGAGTTGGCCGGCGTTCCCGCACCCGTGGTGCGCCGGGCGGCGACGTTGCTCGGCGCGTTGGAGCGCCATGGCGGCGGGTTGGGGCTGGCTCGCTCGCCCTTGGCCGAACTGCCGCTGTTCGCCGCCGCGCCTTCTCCGCCACCGCCGCCGCCCACGGACCCGCTGCGGGAAGCGTTGGCCGGGATCGACCCGGACCGCATGACGCCAAGGGAAGCGCTCGACACACTCTACAAAATTAAATCGCTGCTTCCTGTTCGCGAAAGCATTGGCGCGTTAGCATCGAAGGAATGTTGACGCCCGCCTCCCACGCCAAGACGCCCCTATCCGGTGGCGCCGGCTTGCCGAACCCCCTCCCCTCCTTGGCCGTCGATGGGGCTGGGCTGTCGCGCGACGCGGCGTTGAACGCGTTCCGCCGCCACCTGGCCCGCATCCAAGCGCACGTGCAGGACGCCTTCGAGCACGAGCAGATCACCGGGCTCGACGCGGCGCGCAAGCTCGGCGCGCTGATCGACGGGCTGGTCGCCGCACTCTATGAGCACGCCGTCGCGGGGGCCTAGAAGCCGAGGTAAACGCTGAGGGGCGGGGCGACTGGCGGCTAGGGCCGCGGCGCGCTCGCGCCGTTCAGCGACATCGACCTGCTGTTCATCACGCCCGCCGCGCCGAGCCCGACGACGCTGCAGGCCGTCGAGTACATGCTGTATTTCCTGTGGGACCTCGGCCTCAAGGTCGGGCACGCCACGCGGTCGGTGGAGCAATGCCTCCTCGAAGCCAGCCGGGACGTGACCATCCGCACGTCGCTGCTGGACGCGCGTCGCTTGGCTGGCGACAAGGCGCTGTTCGCCGACTTCCACCAGCGCTTCCGCCGCAGCTGCCAGGAAGGCGGCGCGGGCGAGTTCATCGCCGCCAAGCAAGCGGAGCGGGCCGCCCGGCACCGCCGGTTCGGCGAAAGCGCCTTCATGGTGGAGCCCAACGTCAAGGAAGGCCGCGGCGGGCTGCGCGACATGCAGACGCTTTACTGGATCGCCCGCTACATCTTCGACACCGTGACGATGGGCGAGCTCGCCACCCCCAACGGCCCGGCCGGCGGTCTCATCAGCGAAACGGAAGCCAAGCACGCCCGCCGATCGTGGGAGTTCCTCTGGACCGTCCGGTTCCACCTCCACTACGTCGCGGGCCGCGCCGAGGAGCGGCTGACCTTCGACCTGCAGCCCGTGATCGGCGCGCGCATGGGCTATACCCGGCACGGCCGGCAGGACGGGGTGGAGCGCTTCATGCGCCACTACTTCCTCACCGTTCGCGAGATCACGCGGATCACCCGCGTGCTGGAGCCCGCGCTGACCCGCGCCGCCCTCGGGCCGCCCGCCTTCGCCGCGGAAACCGACAAGGCGCTGCTGGAGGCAGGCTTCGTGCTCGCCGAGGGCCGGCTCATCTCGCTCCCGGGGCATGACTTCGCCGACCATCCGATCCAGATGCTCCGCATCCTGCAGCTCGCCCGCGACCGCAACCTCGACCTCCATCCGCTCGCCCTTCGGGCGCTGATCCGCAACGAACGTCGGGCGGTGGTCTTGCGGGGCGATGCCGAGGCGGCCGGGCTGTTCATGGATCTTCTGTGCGGGCGGCCCGATCATCCCAGGCCAGACCACAACCGCGTGGAGCACCGCCGGGTGGACGGGGCGCGCTGGCTCGCGATCCTGAATGAGACCGGGTTTCTCGGCCGCTTCATTCCCGAATGGGCGCGCATCGTGGGCCAGATGCAGTTCGACACCTATCACATCTACACGGTCGACGAGCACACCATCGAGGCGGTGCGGGTGCTCGACACCCTGGATCGCGGCGAACTCGCGGACGTCGCTCCCATCGCGTCGAGCCTCATGGAGCAGATGCAGTCGCGCCGCGCGCTGTACGTCGCGATGCTGATGCACGACATCGCCAAGGGCCGCGGCGGCGACCATTCGGAGATCGGCGCAGAACTAGCGCTCGAGGTCGGGCCTTCGCTCGGGCTCTCGGCGGAGGAAACCGAGACGGTCTCCTGGCTCGTGCTGCACCACCTTCTGCTCAGCGAAACGGCGTTCAAACGCGACATCGACGATCCCAAGACGATCCTAGACCTCGCCGAGGTGATCCAGTCGCCCGAGCGGTTGCGGCTCCTGCTGGTGCTGACGGTCGCCGACATGCGGGCCGTCTCGCCGCGGGTTTGGAACGGCTGGAAGGCGACGCTGCTTCGCGAGCTGTACGCCCGCGTGGCCGAGGTGCTGGCGGGCGGATTGTCCACGCCCGAACGCGACGTTCGGGTCGCGCGCGCCAAGCAGGCCGCCGCCGCCCTGCTGCCGGGCTGGACCGCCGCCGAGATCGAGCAATTCACCTCGCTGGGCTACGCCGGCTATTGGCTTTCGTTCGACCCGGAAACCCACGCGCGGCACGCGCGCCTTGTGCGGCAAGCCGAGCGGCGAAACCTGCCCCTCACGGTGGAAACGCAGCCGCTGCCGGCCCGCGCGGTTACGGAGGTGACGGTGTATGTCGCCGACCATGCTGGCTTGTTCAGCAAGATCGCCGGCGCGCTCGCCGTTGCCGGCGCGTCCATCGTGGACGCGCGCATCCACACCATGACCAACGGTATGGCGCTCGACACGTTCTGGATCCAGGATGCGGGCGGCGGCACGTTCGACGCCCCGCATCGACTGGCCCGGCTTTCGGTGCTGATCGAGCAGGCGCTATCGGGGCGGCTCGCTCTTGCGGCCGAGATCGCGCGCGTGTCCAAGACGCTGCTCGGGCGACGCATGCGGGCGATCCACGTGCCGCCCCGCGTCGTGATCGACAATCACGCATCCAACGCCCACACCGTCCTGGAAGTGAACGGGCGAGACCGGCCGGGGCTTCTGCACGACCTCACCGCCGCGATCAGCGAAGAGGGTTTGCAGATCGCTTCGGCCCACATTACAACTTATGGTGTTCGCGCAGTCGATGTTTTCTACGTCAAGGACGTGTTTGGCTTGAAGATCGAGAACGATCGCCGCCTAGCCCAATTGCGCGAGGCCCTGCTCAAGGCGCTCGGCAACACCGAGGAGGGAGCGCCGGCGCAACCTGTCCCGACAGCGCGCAAGCGGCGGCGCGTAAGCGCCTAGCAACCCGCTCGCGTCAAAACGGGCGGGCGAGCGTCGACAACGATCTTTCAGCCATCTGCGACGCGAGGTGGATTCCAGAATGGTCCCGCTTACTGAAGTCATGCGGTCGTTCGAGGCCCTGGGCGATAATTGCGAGTTCGGCCTGGTGCAACGACAGGCCGGCGTCGAACCGCTCGGCCTGCTGCGGTTCGCCGGCTTCCACATCCCGATCGAGCAGCGTCTCGCGCGGCTGATCGCGGCGCTGGATGCCCGTTTCGAGGGGCTCGGCACGCTTCCAACCGTGCGGGTGGAAGCGGCCGGGGCGGAAGGCCGGCGCGAGTTCCTGGTGTTCGAAAGCGCGTGGAGCTTGATGTATCACACGTTCCAGATGGAAGGGCAGGTCGACCCCGACGCTCTTCGCGTTCAGGAAGCGCATAAACTTCATTCCCTCCCCCGCACGCTTATGACTTATCTCGCAAACGCCTACAAGACCTGGGTTTGGAAGTCCAACCTCCGGTTGGACGAGCCCGAGGTCGAACGGCTCGCCGCGCGGCTGCGCGCGTTCGGCCCCAACCTCCTGCTGTGGGTCGAGGAAGCGGACGAGGCGCACCCCGCTGGGTCGGTCGAGACGCGCGGGAAGGGGCTTATCAAGGGCTACGTCGACCGGTTCGCACCCTACGACAACGCGACCGCAATCAGCCACGAACCGTGGTTCAGGATGTGCGACGAGGCTTACCGGCTCACGCGGGCAATGGCATGAGCGTTGACATCCAGACGAGCCTGACTGACGTGTTCCGGGAAACCTTCGGCGACCCGTTGCTGGTGCTGCGGCCCGAGATGACCGCGAAGGACGTGGCGGGCTGGGACTCGCTCAAGATGGTCATCATCATCATGGCCGTGGAAGAGCGCTTCGGCATCGAAATGCGCACGAGCGAAATGGACAGCCTGCGATGCGTCGGCGACTTCATGTCCCTGATCGAGCGCAAGACCGCGCACTGACTGCACCTGCGAATGGAGCCCCCCGCTCGCTCGTGGCGCTTACCGTCACGCCCTGACGCGCATCGCATTGACCAGCAGGTTGAGGTCCGTCTTTGGGCAGTGAGAATACCCGCTTATCAGTCCATGCGGCTTCTAGCTCCTAACAGCCGGCGGCCGAACACCTTACCTGAAGTCCGACAATCGAGGCCGACGCGGCGTGTTGTCCGCCAGTGAAGGAGACAAGCGATTGGAGATCAAGCGAGCAGGTTCTCAGCCATCCGGGAAGGGACCGGCGGACTGGTTCACCGGCACGGTCCGCGTCGATCCGCTGTTCAGCCCGCCCGATCCGGCCCGGGTGGCTGGCGCCCTGGTCACGTTCGAGCCTGGCGCCCGGACCGCGTGGCACACGCATCCGCTCGGCCAGACCCTGGTCGTGACCGCCGGCTTCGGCTGGGTGCAGCGCGAGGGCGGGCCGGTGGAGGAAATCCGGCCGGGCGACGTGATCTGGTTTTCGCCTGGCGAGAAGCATTGGCACGGCGCTTCCGCCACCACGGCCATGAGCCACATCGCCGTCCAGGAGAAGCTCAACGGCTCGCCCGTGGACTGGATGGAGAAGGTCAGCGACGAGCAGTACCGACGCTGACATCGCGACCATTCGGATCAAAGGAGACGCGCCACACTCGGCGGCAGGGGGCTTGAGTTCCGCCATTGGCATTGGTTGCATGGGCTGCACCAGAGCTACGGCCCCACGCCCGACAAACGGGAGCGGTCGCTCCCGGCAAGATCAACGAGAACGCGGAGTTCGCCGGTTCCGACCTTCGCAACACCATTGCTCGTATCCCGCCGGAAGCGCGACAGGCGAATCAGGCCCTGATCGCTCTTTTGGCAGAGTTCGCCGGACGAAAGCAGGCGGCGCCCGCCCAGGTTGCGCTCGCCTCCGACCACCTTCGCGACCTTGATGCCGCCACCTCGGAGATCGGGGTCCAAGGCGCCGATACCCGAGCACCTGGAGCGAATGACCGGCCTCTGAGCGGGCGTGGTCAGTAACCGGGCGGATCGAACGGCGACGACTCCTGACGGGCGCGTTGACGCATCCGTTGCCGGGCGCATAGCGTGCGTCTTCCGGACGACGACGCTTCTTTCCACGGGGAAACGCAATCATGGCGAACCAGCTCAAGCGGCGGCTGCAATCGGGCAAGGCGGCGGTCAATGGCTGGCTCGCGATCCCATCCGGGTTCTCGGCCGAGGTGATGGCTCAGTGCGGCTGGGACAGCGTGACAGTCGACATGCAGCACGGCGTGCAGGACTACCTTTCCATGGTGGCCTGCTTCCAGGCCATGGGAGCGCACCCCGTCACCCCGCTGGTGCGCGTTCCCTGGAACGAGCCCGGCATCGTTGGCAAGGCGCTCGATGGCGGCGCGATGGGCGTGATCTGCCCGATGGTCAACAATCGCGCCGAAGCCGAAGCGCTTGTTTCGTATAGCAAGTATCCGCCCGCCGGTAAGCGCAGCAACGGTCCGATCCGCGCCGCCATGTACGGGGAAGCAAGCTCGTATCAGGCGACGGCGAACGATGAGGTCATGGTCATCCCGATGATCGAGACCCAGGAAGCGATCGACAACATCGAGGCGATCCTCGATGTGCCGGGGATCAGCGGCATCTATGTCGGCCCGTCCGACCTCGGCTTCTCGCTCGGCCTGATCCCGATCCTCGACCGCGAGGAGCCGCAAATCCTCGGTATCTACGAGAAGCTGATCGCCGAGACCCGCAAGCGCGGCCTGTTCGCCGGGCTGCACAACGGCAGCGCCGCCTACGCCGCCCGGATGATCGGCATGGGGTTCCGCTTTGTCACCATCGCCAACGACAGCGGACTGATGGCCAAGGCGGCCAAGGAAGCGGTGCAAGCAACCCGTAAGGCGGCGGGCGAAATCGCGGGTGAAGGACCGCACGAGCCAGGCCGGACGGCCGGCAACGTCGCCGGGTAACGGCGCTAGTGACTGGGGCTGGCCATCGGTTCGGTGGCGAGCCCGTCATCCTCTTCCTCGAGATCGAGCGTGGCTTCCAGCGAGAACGCGGCCGCCATCAGGGCGCGGGTGTAATCCTCCCGGGGTGCGGCGAATACTTGTTCGGCGGGGCCTTCCTCCACCACGCGGCCGTGGCGCAGCACGACGATCCGGTGGGCCAGCGCGCGAACCACCTTGAGGTCGTGGCTGATGAACAGGTAGCCAAGCCCGTGCCGCTCCTGCAAGCCGCGCAGCAATCCCACGATCTGCGCCTGCACTGACATGTCGAGCGCGCTGGTCGGCTCGTCCAGCACGACGAAGTGAGGCTTCAGCACCATCGCGCGCGCGATCGCGACGCGCTGGCGCTGGCCGCCGCTGAACTCGTGCGGGTAGCGCTCGGCCGAGTCGGCGGTGAGCCCCACTTCCGCCAGCGCCTCGACGACCCGCGCGTGGCGCCCGGCGGACGACAGGGCCGGCTCGTGGACGGCCAAGCCCTCGGCCACGATCTCGCCCACCGACAAGCGGGGCGAAAGGCTGCCGAACGGGTCCTGAAACACGATCTGCGCTCGGGCGCGCAAGCGCCGCAGCGCGCGCTTGTCGAGCATCGCGAGCGGCTGGCCTTCCACAGCGATGAAGCCGTCGGCGCCGAGCAGCTTGAGGGCGGCGAACCCCATCGTGCTCTTGCCCGACCCGCTTTCGCCCACTAGCCCGACCGTCTCGCCGGCGTGGACGGTGATGCTGACCCCGTCGACCGCGCGAACCGCGCCCACCGAGCGGCGCAACAGCCCGCGCCGGATCGCGAAATGAACCCGCACGTCGCGGGTTTCCAGGAACACGGGTGCGGCGGGCGCGAGCGGCTTCGGCCTGCCGCGCGGCTGCGCGCCCAGCAGCATGCGCGTGTAAGGGTGCGCAGGCTTGTCGAACACGTACGGCAGCGCGCCGGCCTCGACCACGTTGCCGTCCTTCATCACGCAAACCCGGTCGGCGTAGCGGCGGACGATCTCGAGGTCGTGGCTGATGAGCAGCAGGGCGAGGCCGCGAGCCTCCTTCTGCTCGGCCAGCAGCTTGAGGATTTGCGCCTGGATGGTGACGTCGAGCGCTGTCGTCGGCTCGTCGGCGATCAGCAGCGCTGGATCGTTGGCCAGCGCCATCGCGATCATCACCCGCTGCCGCTGCCCTCCCGAAAGCTGGTGGGGGAACGCGTCCAGCCGGTGCTCGGCGGCGGCGCAGCCGGCGGCGCCCAGCACCGTGCGGCCCCGCGCCGTGAGCGCCGCGCCGCGCAGCGGGCGATGCAGCCGGATCGCTGCGGCGACCTGCCGACCCACGCGGTGCAGCGGGTTGAGGCTGGTCATCGGTTCCTGGAACACCATTCCGGCGATCTCGCCTCGCGCGCGGCGCAGGGTGGCGGGGCTGGCGCCGATCATCGGCTTGCCGTCGAGCACGACGCGACCGGTCGGGTTGCGGCAGCCCATCGGCAGCAATTGCAGCAGCGACAGCGCGGTGAGCGACTTGCCAGAACCGCTTTCGCCGACGAGCGCGAGGGTTTCGCCCCGGTCGAGCGCGAACGTCACGTGGTTGACGACGCGCTTGGCGCCGAACGCGACCGACAGGTCGCCGACTTCGACCAGGCTCATTCGGGGATGCGGCGCGGATCGAACGCGTCGCGCACGGCCTCGCCGGTGAAGATCAGCAGGGTGAGCACCCCGCCCAGCACCAAGAACGCCGTGAGCCCGAGCCACCAGGCCTGCAGATTGTTCTTGCCCTGCGAGACGAGCTCGCCGAGCGAGGGCGAGCCGGGCGGCATCCCGAAGCCGAGAAAATCGAGGCTGGCGAGGATCGTCACCGAGCCCGACAAGGTGAACGGCAAGAAAGTGAGCGCGGCCACCATCGCGTTTGGCAGGATGTGGCGCCACATCACCTGGATGTCGCGCACGCCGAGGGCGCGCGCCGCGCGCACGTAGTCGAGGTTGCGCCCACGCAGGAACTCGGCGCGCACAACGCCCGTCAAATGCATCCAGCTGAAGGCGAGCAGGAAACCCAGCAGCACCCAGAACCCCGGCGCGATCATGCTGCCCAGGATGATGAGGATGTAGAGCTGCGGCATGTTGGACCACATCTCGATGAAGCGCTGGAACAACAAGTCCACGAGCCCGCCGTAGAACCCCTGCACGGCACCGGCGGCGATGCCGAGGGCGGAGGCGACCGCGGTCAGGGTGAAGCCGAACAGCACCGAAAGCCGAAAGCCGTAGATCACGCGCGCCAGCACGTCGCGGGCTTGGTCGTCGGTGCCGAGCAAGTTGCGCCATGACGGCGGCGAGGGCGCCGGTTCGGCCATGCGCTTCATGGAGGTTTGATAGCTGTAGGGAATCGCCGGCCAGACCATCCACCCCTTCGCCCGGATCGCGCGGGAAACGTCGGGGTCGGAATAGTCGGCGTCGGTCGGTAGGAAATCCGGGCCGAACGTGTCCTCGCTGTAGTCGGCGAGCACCGGAAAATACCAATGCCCGTTGAAGCGGACCACGAGCGGGCGGTCGTTGGCGATGAACTCGGCGAACAAGCAAACCGTGAACAGCGCCAGGAACACCCACATCGACCAGTAGCCGCGCTTGTGCGCGCGGAAGATCGCAAGACGGCGCTGGTTGAGCGGGGTGAGGCGAAAGCGGCCCCTCTCACCGCCCCGTCCAACAGGAGGAGGGGATTTCGCTCCCTCTCCCCTCGCGGGAGAGGGTGAAGGCGCCAGCGCGACGGAGGCGTCGTTCACCGCCGTGCCTCGAAGTCGATGCGGGGGTCCACCAGCGTGTACATCACGTCGCCGACCAGCTGCATCACCAAGCCAAGCAAGGTGAAGATGTAGAGCGTGCCGAACATCACCGGATAGTCGCGCTGGATCGCCGATTGAAAGCCGAGCAACCCGAGCCCGTCGAGCGAGAAGATGATCTCCACCAGCAGCGCGCTCGAGAACAGGATGCCGATGAACGCTGCGGGAAACCCGGCGACGATCAGCAGCATGGCGTTACGGAACACATGGCCGTAGAGGATGCGGTTGCGGCTCGCGCCCTTGGCGCGGGCGGTAACCACGTACTGCTTATGGATTTCCTCGAGAAAGCAGTTCTTGGTCAGCATGGTGAGGCTGGCGAACCCGCCCGCGACCAGCGCGATCGTCGGCAGCACCATGTGCCACAGGTAGTCCGCGATGCGGGCGGGCAAGCTCCACGTCTCGGCTCCCGGGCTGGTCAGGCCGCGCAGCGGGAACCATTGGACGAAGCTGCCACCCGCGAACACCACGACGAGGAGGATCGCGAACAGGAAGGAGGGCACGGCGTAGCCGATCAGCACGACCGCGCTGCTCGCGACGTCGAACCGGCTGCCGTCCCGCACCGCCTTGGCGATGCCGAGCGGGATGGACACCACGTAGACGAGCAAGGTGGACCACAGCCCGATGGAGATGCTCACCGGCATCTTGGACAGGATCAGCTGGATCACTGTCTTGTCGCGGAACAGGCTGCGGCCGAAATCGAAGCGCAGATAGCCCCACACCATGTCGCGGAACCGCTCGAGCGGCGGCTTGTCGAAGCCGAACATACGCTTGATGTCGGCGATCAGATGAGGGTCGAGCCCGCGCGCGCCGCGATAGGTGCCGGCCGACGACGGCGCGGCCGCTTCCGCGCCGCCTCCGGTCATCCGGCCCATCGTGTCGCCGTGCCCTTTCAGCTCCGCGATCATCTGCTCGACCGGGCCGCCGGGCGCCAGCTGGATGACGGCGAAGTTGATCGCGACGATGCCGAACAAGGTGGGGATGATCAGCAACACGCGACGAAAGAGGTAGGCGGTCATGCCGGACGCGCGAGCACTAAGGCGCGCTTTTCTTCGCGGTGTCCGCGGTCGCGGCGGCGAGCTTGGGGTCCATCCACCAGTCGTCGAACACGAAACCGGCGCGGATCGGCTTGTCGGGACGCGCGAACTTGTTCCAAAACGCGACCCGCCAGATCTCGAGATGCCAGTTCGGCACGAGATACCAGTTCCACAACAGCACGCGATCGAGCGCGTGTGCGGCGGCCAGCTGAGCGGCCCGATCGGGCGCGTTCACCACCTTCGCGACGAGCGCGTCCACCACCGGGCTGCAAACGCCCATCAGATTGTCGCCACCCTCCTGCGTTGCCGAGCCGCAGGTCCAGTAGGCGGACTGCTCGTTGCCGGGGCTGTCGCTTTCACCGAACGACGTCAACGTCATGTCGTAGTCGTAGTTGTCCATGCGGCGCTGGTACTGCGCCGGATCGACCGTGCGGACATGCGCGTCGATGCCGATCTTGGCGAGCGTCTGCATGTAGGGGAGCGCCACGCGCTCGTATGAGGAGTCGCTCAGCAGCATCTCGAAGGTGAACGGCTGGCCGTCCGGGCCGACCAGCTTGCGGTCCTTGACCTCGTACCCGGCTTGCTTGAACAGGTCGAGCGCGTGGGCGAGTTCGCGGCGGTTGTTGCCGGAGCCGTCCGTCACCGGAAGCGCGAACGGCTGGGTGAACAGTTCGGGCGGAAGCTGGTCGCGAAACGGCTCGAGCAACGCGAGTTCGGCGCCTTGCGGGATGCCGGAGGAGGCAAGATCGCTGTTGCTGAAGTAGCTCAGGTCGCGCGTATAGGCCCCATAGAACAGGTTCTTGTTGGCCCATTCGAAATCGAACGCCCACGCGAGCGCCTCGCGAACGCGCCGGTCCTTGAAGGCGGGCCGGCGCGTGTTCATCACGAAGCCCTGCATACCCGTCGGCAGGTGATGCTTGATTGCATCGAGCTTGACCAAGCCCTGCTCGCGCGCCGGGAAGTCGTATGCCGTCGCCCATTGCTTGGCGATGTTCTCCTGGCGAAAGTCGATCTGCCCAGCCTTGAACGCTTCCAAAGCCACCGTCGCGTCACGGAAATACTCGATGCGCACGATGTCGAAATTGTCGAAGCCCTTGCCGGTCGGCAGGTCCTTGGCCCACCAGTCATCCACCCGCTTATAGGCGACGGTGCGCCCGAACTCGAAGTGGTCCACCTTGTAGGGGCCCGAGCCGAGCGGCGGATCGTTGAGGGGGCGGGAGAAATCGCGGCCCGCCCACCAGTGCTTCGGCAGAACCGGCATCTCGCCCAGGATCAGCGGAAGCTCGCGATTCTGGTTGGACTTGAAATGGAACACCACGCGGTGCGGGTTCTCAACCGACACGTCCTGCACGTCCGCATAGTACTGGCGGTAGTACGGGCGCCCCTGCTTGACCAGCGTCTCGAACGTCCACGCGACGTCGTCGGCGGTCACCGGCGTGCCGTCGTGGAACCGCGCCTCCGGCCGCAGCTCGAAGGCCACCCACATGCGGTCGGCCGGCATCTCGATCATTTTCGCGAGATGGCCGTACGCCGTCGCCGGCTCGTCGGCCGAGGGTGCCAGAAGCGTGTCATACACCCGTCCGATCTGCTCGGCGGCCGTGCCCCGCACGATGAACTGATTGAAGTTGTCGAAGGTGCCGACCGCGCTCAGCGCGACCTCGCCCCCCTTCGGCGCGTCGGGGTTGACGTACGGGAAGAAGGGGAAGTCCGCCGGCAGCTGCGGCTGTCCGAGGGTGGAGAACGCGTGCGATCGCGTCACCGCCGGCCCGTCCGCCGCGACGGCCGGCAGGGCAAGCAGCATGCTCAGCAGGAACGCCAGAACTCGCAACGGCCGCCTCCCTTGTTCCCGGCAGTGTTTCCCGCCTGTTGCAAGAATCATACTGAAATCGGCGTAACGGCGCTCGCCCCCTTTTTTCGTCTTCAGGCGAGCAGGCGGCGCACCTCGCCCAGCAGCCCCGGATCGCCGAGCGCCAGCACCCGTCCATCTCCGTCAGGGCGCAGCGGGTGTCCGTCCCAGTCGGTCAGGCTGCCGCCCGCCCCTTCGACGATCGGGGCAAGCGCCGCCCAGTCCCAAACCTTGAGGTCCGCTTCCAGGATGATGTCGACCTGCCCCAGCGCCAACAGGCCGTAAAGGTAGCAGTCGCCGCCGAAGCTCACGCGGCCCGCCGCCGCCGCCAGGCGCTCGAAGCGCGGCAGGTCGGCCGGCGCGAACATGCGCGGGCTGGTGCAGGCGAGTTCGGCGGCGGCGAGGGCGGCGCCGGGCCGGCCCCCGAGCGCGCCGCCGAGCGGGCCGCGAAAGCTGGTCCGGACGGCGCTCCCGATCCAACGCTCGCCCGTAACGGGCTGGTCGATCAGGCCAAGGATGGGCGCGGCGCCGTCGAGTAGGCCGATCAAGGTGCCGAACAACGGCCGGCCGGTGATGAAGGCGCGGGTGCCGTCGATCGGGTCGAGGACCCAGCGCAGCCGCGCTTCCGGCCGATCGAGACCGAACTCCTCGCCGAGGATGCCGTGGTCGGGAAACCGGCCGGACAGCACGGCGCGCATCGCTTGCTCGGCGCTGCGGTCGGCGACCGTGACCGGGCTTGCGTCCAGCTTCCGCTCCACCGCGAGCCCGGCGCGGAAATAGGGCCGAATGGCCGCTCCGGCCGCGTCGGCCGCCGCTTCCGCCGCGGCGACCAAGCCATCGATCGCTTCTGTCAGTGCGAGCTGGCGGCCGGGGTGGGCGAACCCGCGCCGGCGGCGGCGCCCCCGGTTTGCTCCGTGCCGGGCTGGGTTTGCTGGGCGCGCGCGGCGGTGGGCGACTGGCCGGCCGGCGTGCCGGATGCGGACGGTTGCTCACCTTGGCTACTGCCCGTCTGCGTAGCCACGCCTGCGCCGGTCGAGGCAGCGGGCTGCGCGGCGGGGAGCGGCTCGGGGTTGGCCGAAAGGCTGCGCAGGTAATCGATCACATCCGCCCGCTGCTTCTCGCTCGGGATGCCGGCGAACGCCATCCGGGTGCCCGGCGCATACGTGGCGGGCTTGTAAAGCCAATGGTTCAGCTCCTCGTACGTCCAAGGCCCTTGCTTGGACTTGATCGCGTCCGAGTAGTTGAAGCCCTGCATGTGCGCATGGGGGCCGCCCAGCACGCCATAAAGGTTCGGGCCGACGCCGGCCGGCTGCCCTTGGCCGAACGTGTGGCACGCCGCGCACACTTTCTTCGCATAGGCCTCGCCGGCATGCTCGTCGGCGGAGGCGAGATAGGTCGCGATCGGCGGGATTTGTTCCGGCGCGGGGGCGGCGGCGGCGGCGGTCTCCTGCACGCCCGCGATCTTGATCGCCGGCTCCTTCAGCCTGCTTTCGTGGACCAGGCCGACGCCGATCGTGCCGCTGATGAAGAAGGCGATTCCGGCGACAAGGACCGCGGCGATGGCCTTGTTGCCTTCCATTGTATCCATGCGGGCGAGACTTCCTGGTCGGTGCGAGCCGAACGCGCGAGCGGGGCGCGCCGTTGCGCGCGCGTCCGGGCCTGCCTATGAACGCGGCGCACCATAGGGAACGAGCGTTGCCCCGACAACTCCGTGCCGGACCAAGGTGAACCCGATCATCGTCATTCCAGCCCGCCTGGCGTCCACGCGCCTGCCGGGCAAGCCGCTCGCCGACATCCAGGGTAAGCCGATGATCGTCCATGTGCTCGATCGCGCGCGCGAGGCGGGGATCGGTCCGGTCGCGGTGGCCTGCGGCGAACCCGCCATCGCCGACGCGGTGCGCGCGGCGGGCGGCCCGGCGGTGCTCCCCGACCCTGGCCTGCCG
>CAXUIE010000044.1:14220-15121 GCA_964250825.1 uncultured Acidisphaera sp.
CGCGGCGCTCGCCGTGCTCGACCCAGACGGCCGGCACGACGTCGTGGTCAACCTGCAGGGCGACCTGCCCACCATCGAGGCCGCCGCGGTGCGGGCGTTGGTGACCCCCTTGGCGGATCCGGCCATCGACATCGCCACGCTCGTCGCGCCCATCGCGTCCGACGCGGAAGCGCGGCAGTCCTCGGTCGTGAAGGCGGCCTGCGCCTTCGCGCTTGGCGGCGCCGTCGCGCGCGCCTTGTATTTCTCCCGGACGCCGGTGCCCTGGGGCGACGGGCCGCTGTGGCACCATATCGGCGTCTACGCCTATCGCCGCGCCGCCCTCGCCCGCTTTGTCGGCTTGCCGCCCTCGCCGCTCGAGCAACGCGAAGGCCTCGAACAATTGCGGGCGTTGGAAGCGGGAATGCGGATCGCCTGCGCGCGGGTGGAGCACGGCCCGTTCGGCGTCGACACCCCGGCCGACCTCGACCGGGCGCGCGCCGTCCTGGCTCGAGAGGAAGGGCGCGCATGACCGGCCCGATCGCGTTCCAGGGCGTCCCCGGCGCCTACTCCGACCTGGCCTGCCGCGCCGCGTTTCCCCTGATGCCGACCCTGCCCTGCCCCACCTTCGAGGCGGCGATCGAGGCAGCGCGCGACGGCCGCGCGGCGATGGCCATGCTGCCGTGCGAGAACACCCTGGCCGGGCGCGTGCCGGACATTCACCACCTGCTGCCCGACAGCGGGCTCCATGTGGTGGGCGAGCATTTCCAGCGGGTGGAGCACTGCCTGCTCGCGCCCCGTGGCGCCACGATCGCCGGTCTGCGGCGGGCGCACTCGCATCCCGTCGCGCTCGGGCAGGTGCGCGGCGTGCTGCGCGAGCTCAAGCTCGAGCCTGTGGTGGAGGCCGACACGGCGGGCGCCGCGC
>CAXUIE010000045.1:0-5204 GCA_964250825.1 uncultured Acidisphaera sp.
ACCCATCCCGGATTGCCCGCCTGCAGCACCAGGCCGCAGACCACGGCCACGAGGCCCATGACCGAGCCCACGGACAGGTCGATGCCCCCAGTGGCGATCACCGCCACCATGCCGAGGGCCATGATGCCGATGAACGAGAAGTTGCGGGTCGTGTTGAAGAAGTTCTCCAGGGTGGCGAACGAGTCCGGTTGCCAAGCGCCCATCAGGCCGCAGATCAACGCCAACGCGACCGTGACCCAGAACGCCTGCGACGCGATCAAGCCCTGCAACGGCGAGCTTTCCCGCGCCTCCAGGATCGCTTGGTCGATCACCGCGTGCGTGGGGGCTGGCCCGACTTTCCCGGCGGGGTGCATGTCAGGCGACATGGATCGCTCCCGTGATCAAGCCGGTAACTTCCTCGGGGCTGGTGCGGGCCACCGGCTTGTCGGCGACCTTGCGCCCGCGGCGCATGACCATCACGCGGTCGCACACTTCGAATACGTCGGGCATGCGATGGCTAATTAGGATCACGCCGATGCCGCCGTCGCGCAGCCGCCGTATGAGGTCGAGCACCTCCGCGACCTGACGGACGGAAATCGCCGCGGTCGGCTCGTCCATCAGCACCACTTTGGGCCGTGACAGGCGGGTGCGGGCGATGGCGACCGCCTGCCTCTGGCCGCCCGACATCTGCCGCACCAGGTCGCGGGGCCGGGTTTCCGACTTGAGTTCAGCGAACAATTCGCCGGCTCGCCTGGCCATGGCGGCGTGGTCGAGCCAGCGGATCGGCCCGAAGCCCGTCTTGATCTCGCGCCCGAGAAAGACGTTCGCGGCGGCCGACAGATTGTTGCACAGGGCGAGATCCTGATAGACGACCTCGACCCCCTTCTGGCGCGCCTCGACTGGCTTGCTGAAATGCTGCGCCTCGCCGTCGAGCAGCACTTGACCGAAGGTCGGCGGAAAATTGCCGGCCATGATCTTGACCAGTGTCGACTTGCCCGCGCCGTTGTCGCCCATGAGGCCCAGCACCTCGCTTGGATCGAGCGCCAGGTCCACGTCGCTCAGCGCGTGGATCGCGCCGAAGTGCTTGACGATGCTGCGCAGCTCCAGAACCGGCATTGTGCATCCCCCCGGCCGGCGAGCTTTTTAGCACCGCCGCATTTTGTTCGTCGGACGCCCTCACGCGGTCGCCGCTCGGGGGCGCGGCCGCCAATCTTGCAGCAAGCTAGCCTCGCAACAACAAGCCTCCCGCTCCACCGACGCGTTGGCCGGTTAGCGGTACAGGTCAGGCTTGCTCCGGAGCGAGACCGCGACCTGCTCGCCGGTGCGCAGCGCGGCGACGCCCGCCTCGCAGCAACAAGCGGCAGCATATCCATCCCAGGCCGTCGGGCCGCCGACTTCACCGCGCTGGATGGCATCCACCCAGCTCTGCAGTTCGGCGTCGTAAGCGGCGCGGAACCGCTCGATGAAGCCCGGGGCGACCTTGCCACCCCAACGGCCGGCGCTGCAGATGCGCGGGCCGGTCTCCTGGCCAATGTCGACCACGCCCTTCTCGAACACCGCCTGGGTCGTCACCTGGTAGCCGAGCTGCGCGTTCACGAACATCTCGACATCGGCCAGCACGCCGCCCTCGGTCTCGATCAGCACGTGCTGCGGGTCGCGCTGCCGCTCGGCCTCGGCATGGCGCGAGGTCCGGCCCACTCGGACCTGAACGGTCTTGATCTCCTCGCCGGTGAGATAGCGGATCGCGTCGAACTCGTGCACGACCGAATCGGTGATGAGCATCGTCGCGGTGAACCCGGGTGGCGGAGCGGGGTTGCGGTGGACGCAATGCAGCATCAGGAGTTGCCCCAGCTCTCCGGACGCGACGAGCGTGCGGAGCTGCCGATACTCCGCGTCGAAGCGGCGCATGAAGCCGACCTGGATCTGCTTGCGGCCCGAACGGTCCTCCGCCTCGACAATTCTCCAGGACGACGCCGCTTCCGGGGTCAGCGGCTTCTCGCAAAGCACCGGCAGGCCCCGCTCGAGAACCTGGAGCAGGGCCGCTTCGTGCGCGTCGCCGGGCGTCGCCACCAACACCGCGTCGACGGCCGCGCGGTGCAGCGCTGGCCGTATGTCGGACAGCGCGACGCTCGGCGGGGCGGCTTCGGCAACACGCTCCGCGCGCGCAACATCCACGTCGACCACGGCCGCGACCTCGGCTCCCCGGATCCGGTGCGTCAGGCGATCGACATGATCCACGCCCATGCGGCCCGCGCCGACAACAGCCACGCGAAGGTTCGTCGACATCGTTTCGCACCCCATCGTGAGAACGGCTTTGTCACACTAGCAGTTGGGATGCCATTGGCCGCGAGATCTTCTTGGATGGCCGGCATCACGCCTCCGGCACCCTCGGCGCGGCTCTCAGACCAGGGCATCCGCCAGGTCCTGCATCGAGGGCACCAGGATGTCGGGCTGATGCGGCGTCTGGCCGAACGGCCGGCGGCGGCGGTCGATGAAGGCCGTGCGCATGCCGGCGGCCTTGGCGCCGACGCAGTCAAAGGCGTGGTTGGCGACGAACAGCACCTCGTGCATGGCCACGCCCGCCAGCTCGGCGGCCTTGGTGTAGGTGGCGACGTGCGGCTTGAAGCTGCCGGCCTCCGCCACCGAGATGACCTGGTCGAACGGCACCTCGTGGTATCGCCGCGCGGTGTCCAGCATGTCCGGGTCGCCGTTGGAGAGCACGACGAGCTTGTAGCGCGTTCGCAGCCGGGCCAGGGCCTCGGGCACCTCCGGGAACGGGCGCAGCTTCTCGATCTCGCCGACGAGATCGCGCACCTCCTCCGGCGTGTGGGCGATGCCGGCGCGGTCCATGACGAATGAAACGGCCCGCTGCCCGATCTCGCGATAGGGCGTGTGCCCCTTGTGCAGCAGCGCGTCGATCATCGAGTTCTCGAAATGCGTGCGCCGCCACCAAGTGACGAAGCTGTTGGGATCGCCGTTCCACCCCTTCCGCTCGAGGAACGGGGTCGCGATGGCGGTGAGGCCGCCCTGCATATCGACCACCGTGCCGTACTGGTCGAACATGCAGACCCTGACGGAAGCCTTGAGCTCGGCGGCATTAATCATCGGCACTCCGGTTGGCTCGGGCCGGCGACGGGTCCCGGACGTCATTGACCACGGACTCTGCTAGCCGGGGGCGGGTCGGCTTTGTCGAGCATGCGCGAGAACCGCCACAAGCGCCGCCGGCGTCATCCCGCGCAGCCGCGAAGCTTCGCCGAACGTTCGGGGCGCGGCGCTTGTGAGCTTATCGCGTAGCTCCGCGCTTAGTCCGCCGATCGCCGCAAAGTTCACGAACGCCAAATTCAGGCCGTCATGGCGACGCAGCGACGCCATCTCAATGGATTGTCGTTTTAGGTATCCCTCATACAACGCTTCGATCTCCAGCTGTCTCAAAACCCTTTCCGGAAGGGTGCCCAGCCACGGCACAGCCGCAACGGCCGCGGCTCGCTCCGCTGCCAAGGTAAGCAAGACGGAGCGGCGCTGATCCTTTCGATCTCGAATCCCGTCGTGAGGGCCGTATTCTTGACGAGCGCGCGCCAGCGCTTGGCGAAATATCGAATGGTAAGCGAGGAACTCGCGTCCTCGGACGGATCCGACGCAACCCCATTCCATGCCGATCCCGGTCAATCGCAGGTCAGCATTGTCGGCCCGCAAGCTGAGCCTGAACTCGGCCCTTGACGTAAACATGCGGTAGGGCTCGCTGACTCCCTGCACTGTGAGATCATCGATGAGCACTCCAATGTAGGCGTTCGCCCGCCCTAAAGCCACCGGCTCTCCTCCCGAAGCGACCCGAGCGGCGCTCACGCCCGCGATCAAGCCCTGCGCCGCCGCCTCTTCGTAACCAGTCGTCCCATTGATCTGACCGGCGAAGAACAGCCGCGACCCGCGAAACCGGAGCGACGCATCAAGCACCCGTGGGTCGAGGTGGTCGTATTCGATGGCGTAGCCGGGGGCGAGCATGCTCGCCCTCTCCAGGCCCGGGATGGTGCGGAGCATGGCGCTCTGGACCGAAGCGGGCAAGCTGGTGGAAATCCCGTTCGGATAAACGGTGTCGTCGTCCAATCCCTCGGGCTCGAGAAAGATCGTGTGCCGCTCGCGATCGGCAAACCGGACGACCTTGTCCTCTATGGACGGGCAGTACCGCGGCCCTGGCCCAGAGATCGAGCCATTGTAGACGGCCGACCGATGCAACTCGCGGCGGATCAGCGCATGAGTTGCCGCTGTGGTCTCGGTAAGGCGGCATTCGATCCGAGGATTGGTGATCGCCACCGTCATCGTGCTGAACGGTTCGGGGTCGGAATCGCCGCGATCCGGCGGGAGACGGTCCCAGTCAATGCTTCGACGGCTCAACCGCGGCGGCGTTCCCGTCTTCATTCGGCCCAGCGGTACGCCAAGCCTCGCGACGGCCGCCGCGAGGCCTGTCGTGGGAGGCTCGCCCATGCGCCCGGCGGGCTGTCGTTGGTCGCCGATGTGAATCATTCCCCGCAGGAACGTGCCGGCCGTCAGCACGGCGGCACCGCATCGGATCTGCTCACCATCGTCGGCGACCACCGCCGCCAGTTCCCCGCGTGCGTCAAAGGCGATTCCCTCGACCGCGACGGCGCGAACCGACAAGCCTTCCGTCTCGGCCAGCAGGTCCTGCACAGCTTGCCGATAAAGTCTCCGGTCGGCTTGCGCCCGGGGACCCTGAACAGCCGGACCCTTGCTGCGGTTCAGCATCTTGAAGTGAATGCCGGCGCGGTCGGCGGCTCTCGCCATCAAGCCGTCCAGCGCGTCGATCTCGCGCACGAGGTGGCCCTTGCCGATGCCGCCGATCGCGGGATTGCAGGACATGGCGCCGATCGTGTCCAGCCGATGGGTGAGCAGCAGGGTGCGAGCGCCCATGCGGGCGGCGGCGGCGGCGGCCTCGCATCCGGCGTGGCCGCCGCCGATCACCACCACGTCATACTTGTCCTGTCTCACCGTGCTCACCTTCGATCCGAACAAGCCTATTTGCCGATGCAGAACTGCCCGAATATCACGTCGAGCAGATCGTCCACATCCACATGGCCCGTCAATCGCCCGATCGCCCGGACGGCATGCCGCAAATCTTCGGCGCGCAGTTCGGGCCACGAGGCTCGCATAGCGGCTTCAAGCGACTGGGCGGCGTCATCGAGCGCGGCGCGGTGGCGAGCGCGGGTCAGCGG
>CAXUIE010000045.1:5214-15099 GCA_964250825.1 uncultured Acidisphaera sp.
GGTCAGCGGCGCAGGCCCGCCAGCGATCGCCATGGCCCGCGCCTGCGCCGCCAGCCGCTCGCGCAACTCATCCAAACCCAAGCCGGCCATGGCGCTCACGCCCAAGATCCCATCAACGGTGGCTGCCGGCGGCAGGAGGTCAACTTTATTCAGCACTCGAATAATCACGCCGGCGCCGCCCAGGTCGCGAGGGGGAGCGCAATCAGGCGCGGAGACTTCGATAACGAGATCCGCCGACTCCACCCGCGCGAGAGCCCTACGCACGCCTTCGCGCTCGACAGGATCGCTCGTCGCTCGCAGCCCCGCCGTGTCGACGAGGGTGACAGGCACTCCGCCGAGAACCACCCGGGTTTCGAGCGCGTCCCGCGTCGTTCCTGGGACGGGTGAAACGATCGCCACATCCCGGCCCGCAAGCGCGTTCAGCAAAGTCGATTTCCCCACATTCGGCGGTCCCGTAAGCGCGAAGACAAGGCCGTCCCGCAACCGCTCGGCCCGCAAGCCATCCTGGAGGGAGCGGCGCAGCTCAGCGTGGAGGGCAGCCAGGCGCTCCAGCATCGCCCTCTCGGTTTCCGGCGGGAGATCCTCGTCGGGGAAATCGATCAACGCTTCCTGTTCGGCCAACAGCTGGCGTAGCCGGTCGGCCCACTCCCGCAGCACGGTCCCGAGTTCGCCGGCAAGCTGCCCGAGTGCTTGACGCCGCTGGGCCGCTGTTTCGGCGGCGACGAGGTCAGCAACCGCTTCGGCTTCGATCAGGTCCATGCGACCGTGGAGGAACGCCCGGCGGGTGAACTCGCCGGGCTCGGCGGGCCGGGCGCCGAGCTGGACGAGGCGGTCCGCCACCCCGTCGATCACCGCCGGTCCGGCGTGCAGATGAAGCTCGGCGCTGTCTTCCCCCGAATAGCTTCGCGGCCCTGGCAGCCAAAGGACGAGCGCTTGATCGAGCAACTCGCCAACGCCGTCGCGCAGCGATCGCAACGACGCGTATCGGGCTGCCGGGCGGGGAGGGCAGAGCGCGTCGAGGATGGCCCCGCTGCCTGGACCACTCACGCGCAGAATCGCGATGGCGGCCCGCCCCGCGCCGGTCGCAACCGCGAAGATCGTATCGTGGCTAAGGTCCCGCAAGCACGCTCGCCTCGATCAGCGACGGTCTTGGCAAAACCGCGTTGGCTCCAGCCCGCGATAGCCTTGTTGACCGGCCGCGAAGCAGGCCGTCGTTGGCGCTCCCTCGGCCGGCCACGGCAGCCCGCCGCCCGGCAGCGCATTAGCGTCGACGTAACCTGCCGCCCGGCCATATTGCACGGCGCACCATTTGTCCCGGCAACCGAGGACAATCACGGGCTGGCCGTGCTCCACCTCGTCGATCACCGCGAAGTCGGGGCCGGGTCCGGAGCGAAGAAAGGTCGACCACACGGCCTGGGTTTCCGCCGCGCGAACCGGCGCGCCCACGACCCAGACCGCCATAAACAGCATTGCGGACACAAGACGCATTTCAGACCACTCCTAATCTGGTGGCACGCACGCAGGCGTGCCAACGCAGCAACCTGACACTGAGTTGATCACCGTCCGCTGTCCAGTTCTGTTGACGCTCTGAGTGTCAACGCATATTGACAGTACTGGGCCAGCCCCGGCCCGGCGCATTCCAGGAGGCCGCCCCTTGTCCATGCTCAACTTCGAGCGAAAATATCGGGTTCGGGGCGGAACGCTGGTCGGCGGCGACCTGTTCGATTTCTGGGTCGGACCGTTCTACGTCGGGTTCTTCGGGGTGACAACGATCCTGTTCTCCCTGCTCGGCACCCTGCTCATCATCTACGGAGCCGCGATCGGCCCGACCTGGGCGCTGTTCAAGATCAGCATCGACCCGCCGCCGATCAGCTACGGCCTCGCCTTCGCTCCGCTGCGGGAAGGCGGCCTGTGGCAGATCATCACGATCTGCGCCGTCGGCGCGTTCTGCTCCTGGGCGCTGCGCGAGGCGGAGATCTGCCGCAAGCTCGGCATCGGCTATCACGTGCCGATCGCGTTCGGCGCGGCCATCTTCGCCTATGTGTCGCTCGAGGTGATCCGCCCGCTGCTGCTCGGCGCCTGGGGCTACGCCTTTCCATACGGGATCATGTCGCATCTCGACTGGGTGTCCAACGTCGGATACCAATATCTCCACTTCCATTACAATCCCGCGCATATGCTGGCGGTGACGTTCTTCTTCACCACGACCTTCGCGTTGGGATTGCACGCGGGCGAGATCCTTTCATCGTCCAACCCGGGCAAGGGTCTGCCGCTCAAATACGGCGAACACGAGAGCGTCTACTTCCGCGACACGATTGTTTACTCGATTGGCGAACTCGGCATTCACCGGCTCGGCTATTTCCTGGCACTCAACGCCGGGATCTGGAGCGCCATCTGCATCCTTATCTCGGGGCCGTTCTGGACCCGCGGCTGGCCCTATTGGTGGAGCTGGTGGCTCAACATCCCGATCTGGAGCCCGCTCGGCGGCGGCTAGGCAAGGAAGGCGGTCATGGCGCGTTTCCACACCCTCTACACCTCCATCGCCGTGCAAGGGCCCGACGAATGGGGCGAGCCGCTGCCGCCGGGCGACCTCGCCCGCGTCGGCCGCCCGTTCCACTCCCGCTGGCTCGGCCGCATCGGCGAGATGCAGGTGCTGCCGACCTATCTCGGCGCGAGCGGCATCGCCTCGCTGGTGTGCGGTTTCATCGCCATCGAGATCATCGGCCTCAACATGTGGGCGTCGGTGGATTGGGACCCGATCCGGTTCCTCAAGATGCTGCCATTCCTGTCGCTCGACCCTCCGGCCGCTAAATACGGCTTATCCATCTTCCCGCCGCTTGAGGAGGGCGGCTGGTGGCTGATGGCGGGCTTCTTTCTTACCGCGTCCATCCTGCTCTGGTGGGTGCGCATGTATCGCCGTGCGCGGGCGGTCGGGCTCGGCACGCACGTCGCCTGGTGCTTCGCCTCGGCGATCTGGCTCTACCTCGTGCTCGGCTTCATCCGACCGCTATTGATGGGCTGCTGGTGCGAGGCGGTGCCGTTCGGCGTCATCGCCCACCTCAACTGGACCGCGACCTTCTCGGTCCGCTACGGCAACATCTTCTACGACCCATTCCACATGCTGTCGATCGTGTTCCTCTACGGATCGACCCTGCTGTTCGCGATGCACGCCGGCGTGATCCTGGCCGTCGCGCCGTTCGGCGGCGAGCGCGAAACGCAGGAGATCGCCGACCGGGGCACGGCGATGGAGCGGGCGGCGATTTTCTGGCGCTGGACCATGGGCTTCAACGCTAACTTCGAATCGATCCACCGCTGGCTCTACTGGTTCGCCCTGTTGACCACGCTGACGGGCGGCATCGGCATCCTGCTCACCGGCACCGTCGTCGACAATTGGTATTTGTGGGGTGTCAAGCACGGGATCGCGCCCGAGTACCCCCGAGTCTACACTCCGCCGCCGCCCGACGTGCTGCGCGACATGATGCTGAAGGCGCGCATTCCGGGCACGGAAACGCCAGGGACGAGAATGCCCGGAGGATCGCCGCAATGAGGATCGGCACGATCGTCCTCGCGGCGCTTGTCGGCGTCGGCGCGTTGTTCGTCCTGCTGGTGCCGGATTGGCACTGGCCGGTTCCGGGCCGCCAGATGTCCCTGCAAGGCCCCTCGCTGGTGGAGTTCCCGCCGACCGGGCGGGGCTACACGGTTGACGCGCCGCCATCCGTTCCCGTCGGTGAGCCCGATCCGCGGCCGGCCACGGCCGCGTTCAAGAACGTGCGGGTGCTGACCGACACGGACGCGCAGACGTTCATGCGATTGCAACGGGCGATCACGCAATGGGTGTCGCCCGGGCAAGGCTGCGGGTTCTGCCACGCCGGCGACGACTATGCTTCGGATGCCAAGCCGCAGAAGCGGGTCGCGCGCGTGATGCTGCGCATGGTCCGGCACGTCAACGCGAGCTGGCAAAACCACGTCGGCGGCGCCGGCGGCGTCACCTGCTACACCTGCCATCGCGGCCAGCCCGTTCCGTCCGAGGTCTGGTTCCGCAGCCCCGCCCGGCAAACCAAGCCGATGATCGCCAAGCAGGATGACTGGAACGAGGACGCCGACACAGTGCGCGGCTTCTTCCCGACCGCCGGCTGGGACGAATACCTGCTACAGGAAACGCCGGGTCTCTCCCAATCCTACACCGCGCTGCCGAGCGGGCAGGTATCGGCGCAGGTCGTCACCAAGCGCCTCTACGAATACATGATGCAGATGTCGGACGGCATCGGCGTTAACTGCGGCTACTGCCACGATTCGCGCGCCTTCTATGACTGGAGCCAAAGCACGCCCGCGCGCTGGGTCGGCTATTACGGCATCGCCATGACGCGCGACCTCAACCGCAACTTCCTGCTGCCGGTCGCCGGCGTGATCCCGCAAGACCGCGAGCAGCCCGGCAAGACGCGCGAGCCGATCCTGCCGGCGCGCGAGACGGGGCCGCAGGCCGGCAACGGGCTCGTGCTTTGCGCCACTTGTCACCACAACGCGCCCAGGCTGCCCGGCGCGGGAGATCCGCTCCGCGATTTCCCGACATTGCGCGGACCGGATTCCGGTTCCGGCCTGCCGACCACCCTTTCCTCCAGCCGTTGACGCGGAGAACGCCATGCAAGCCGGGGCCATCACCAGCCAGATCGACGTCGCCCAGCTCGTCACCGCCGTGTTCTTTCTGTTCTTCGCGGGGCTGATCTTCTATCTCCGCCGCGAAGACAAGCGCGAAGGCTACCCGCTGGAGGATCCCGGGCCGCGCCGCGAGCCGCTCGTCGGCTTTCCGCTGCCGCCGCCGCCCAAGCGTTACAACTTGCTGAACGGCGGCACCGCCACCATGCCGCACCCGGCGTCTCCCGCGCACGACGCCCATGAACAATTCGGCATCGCGGGCGACCCGCTCATCCCCACCGGCGACCCATTGCGGGACGGCATCGGCCCCGCCGCGTTCGCCGAGCGCAAGGACGAGCCGCTCTATGCCCGGAAGGACATGATTCAAATGCTGCCGTTGCGCGAGCTACCGGAATGGCGCATCGCCGAAGGCGACGCGGACCCGCGGGGCATGACCGTGATCGGGGCCGACGGCGCCGTGGCGGGCGTCGGGCGGGACATCTGGATCGACCGCTCGGTCAAAATCCTCCGCTACATCGAGGTGGAGGTCACGGCGGCGACACCGCCTCGCCGCGCGCTGCTGCCGATCTACTACGCCGATGTCAGGAGGCGGCGGAACGAGATCCGCGTGCCTGCGCTCCGCGCCGCGCAATTCGCCGACATTCCCAGCTTGCGCGAGCCGAACCGCATCACGGCGCGCGAGGAGGATCGGGTCAATGCGTTCTTCTCCGGCGGCTTCTTCTACCTCCGCCAGCAGGACACGGGGTTCATCGCATGAACGCCATCATGCCCATTGCCCCCGCCGCGCTCGGCGCGGAGCAGGTGCTTTGGCAAGGCCGCCCCTGCTGGCGCGCCGCGGCACAGCGCATTTTCCACATCCGCCTCATCGCCGCGTATTGCGGGCTCATGCTCCTCGCCGCCGGTTTGTCCATGTTTGACGGCCATACCGCTCCAGCGCTGGCTGTCGCGGGGATGGGCAAGCTGCTCGTCATCAGCACGATCCCGCTCGGCGGATTGTTGCTGCTCGCCTGGCTGACGCAGCGGACGACGACCTACACCATCACCGACCGCTCGATCGTTCTGCGGTTCGGCATCGCGCTGCGGGCGACGCTCGCCATCCCGTTCGGCGCGGTCGCCGAGTTCTCCGTTTGCGTCCATCGCGACCACACCGGCGAACTGGCACTCCGGCTCAAGGAGGGCCAGCGCGTGTCCTATCCAAAACTCTGGCCACACGCCCGGCGCTGGCGGTTCATGCAACCGGAACCGATGCTGCGCTGCGTGCCGCACGCCGCCGTAGTCGGGGCCTTGCTGAGCCGTGCGCTCAGCGCGCGCTGAGCAGGACGTAGCGCGCCGCTTCGCCGAGAGCCGTAACGAGCAGGACGCCGATTAACAACAGCGCCGCCCCGCTTACAGTGGGCGGGACGGCGCCGAGTGCGACAAGGAGCGTGATGGCCCCGCCGGCGGGGTTGGCCGCCTTCAGCGCCCGTTGCCCGGCCGCGGTCAGCAGCATAGCGGTCGCGGCCGCCCCGACGCGCGACCACGACAATGGCTGCCCACTCGTGAACGGCGCGGCGGTGATGGCTCCCGCGACATACACAGCGATGAACCCGGCGACGCCGCCGAGCAGCTGGCCAAGAAGCACGTTCCAGGGTTTGGCGCTCGGCTGATCGGGCGTCAGCACCTGCACCAACGCGGCCGCGCCCACGCTTGGCACCAGCCACGCTTGCCCGGCCCAAACCCCGAGCGCGCCGATTGAGGCCGTCACCACCAGCGCCGCCAACACGGATACCAAACCTTGCCGCATCGCTATCGATCCACCACCAAGACGAGGAGCACGATGAGGCTGGCGACAGCGATGACGGCCTGCGCCGGGCGCAGACGCCCGAAGAAAATCGGCGCTTCCCTTACGCGTGCCGCGCGCCAATCGGCCACGCCGAGGCTGGCGTATCCGACGATCAGCAATCCGATGGCGGGCACCGGCCATCCTGCCGCCAGCGCCAGCGCCGCCGCCCCGAGCGCGAATAGCCAGAGCATGGCGGCGACCTCACCCCAAGCCGCGCCGCCGGGCGTGTCGAAGCTCAACCCGCGCCGCACGCCGCCGAGGAAGCACAGGATCGCGCCGCCCCAGATCACGGTGAGGTAGCCCACCACCGGACTCCAAGGCAGGCCCGCGATCACCCACAAATCGCCGCAGACAAGCGGCGCAAGCGCGCCGTAGCCAAGCAGCGCGTCGTACGCGGGCGAGCGCGCCAGGGCGCGCTCGCGTCTGCCGTCGTGTTCCATGCTGCGACAACGAGCACGAATGTAGGCAGTTCCCGTGTTGCTGATGGCCTGGCTAAAGCCCGCATATGAACTTACAACCGTTACGATTTCGTTCTATTGTCTTATGTGATGGTTCGAGCTATGAGCCATTTGCTTCAACATGGAAGCCTGAATGTGTTCGGACCTGATGGCAGAACCTTGCACGATCGATGTCGTCTAGCCTGACCACCGGTAAGTGTGCCCGATCGCTCAGTCGGCACACTTACAGCCCAATCTGGGCTAAGCCCGCCGCAACAGGAACAGCGCCTGCTCGCCGAACAGGTTGGCGAGGTGGGGGAAGCGGCGCCAGGGCGCGCGGCGGCCGGCGTCGTCCACCGCCAGCCAGCGCTCCACCGCATATCCCTCGCGCCCGCAAAGATCGAAGAAGTCGCGCACCGTGCAGGGATGGATGTTGGGCGTCTCGTGCCAGGGCCGGTCCCATGTCTTGGTCATCGGCATTCGCCCGCCGCGCAGCAACTGCCAGCGCACCTGCCAATGGCCGAAGTTGGGAAAGCTCACGACCGCGCGCGCGCTGATGCGCAGCATCTGCCGCAGCACCTCGCGGGGCTTCTCCACCGCCTGGAGGGTGCGCGACAGCACCACGTAGTCGAACGCGCCGTCGGGGTAGTGCCGGAGGTCGTTGTCGGCGTCGCCGTGCATCACGGGCAGGCCGTGTGCTACGGCGCGCGTCACCTCCGCCATGTCGATCTCGATGCCTCGCGCGTCGCATTGTTTTGTGCGAAACAAATATTCGATCAACATGCCGTCGCCGCAGCCGATGTCGAGCACGCGCGTGCCCGGCGCGATCATTCCCGCGATCAACGCGAGGTCGAGCCGCATGTTCTTGGCGATGGGGCGGACCGGGTCGTGCCGGCTCATCCCCGCCTCACCCCCCGAGGCCCGCGTGTTCGGCGCAGCCGGCGAGGAAGCCCCCGAGCGCGCGGTGAAAGTCGGGCTCGTCCAGCAGGAACGCGTCGTGCCCCTTGTCCGTGGCGATCTCGACGAAGCTCACGTTGGCCGCGACCCCGTTCAGCGCGCGCGCCACCTCGCGGCTTTCCTCCGTCGGGAACAGCCAGTCCGAGGAGAACGACACGATGCAGAACCGCGTGCGGGTACCGCGGAACGCCGCCGCCAGGTCGCCGCCATGCTCGGCGGCGAGATCGAAGTAATCCATCGCGCGCGTGATGGTGAGGTAGGAGTTGGCGTCGAAGCGGTTGACGAACGTGCTGCCCTGATGGCGCAGATAGCTTTCCACCTCGAACATCTCGCCGAACAAGCCCATCGCCTCCGCCGCCGCCTTTGGCGCGTTTTGCAACCGGCGGCCGAACTTGCGGGTCAGCACCTGCTCGGAGAGATAGGTGATATGGGCGCACATCCGCGCCACCGCGAGCCCGCGCGCCGGAATGCGCCCGGTGCGCCAATAGGTGCCGCCCTGCCAATCGGGGTCGGCGAAGATCGCCTGCCGGCCGACCTCGTGGAACGCGATGTTTTGCGCCGAATGGTAGGCGGCGGCCGCGACCGGCACGGCGGCGAACACGGCATCGGGATAGGTCGCCGCCCACTCGAGCACCTGCATCCCGCCCATCGATCCGCCGATCACCGCGAACAGCCGCTTGATGCCGAGATGCTCGACCAGTTGCTTCTGCGCCCGCACCATGTCCCGGATGGTCACCGGCGGGAAATCCGTCCCCCAGGGCTCGTCGGCGTCGTCGCGGATGCTGCGTGGCCCGGTGCTGCCCATGCAGCCGCCCAGCACGTTGGCGCAGATCACGAAATAGCGCTCGGTGTCGATCGCGCGCCCGGAGCCGACCAGCACATCCCACCAGCCGGATTTGCCGGTGACCGGCTGGCGCTCGGCTACGTACTGGTCTCCGGTCAGCGCATGGCAGACCAGCACGGCGTTGGACCGCTCGGCGTTCAGCCGGCCATAGGTGCGATACGCGACGGTCATCGTCCGCAGCACCGCGCCGCAGTCGAGCGCCATGCCCTCCGGGAACGTGACATGCGTGTGTTCGATGTCGGCGAGCGTGTCGATCCGGTCCATCGGAGGCCCGTGCGTCGTGAGAGCGCGCTGCATAGGCGCTGACCCCGACGGAGACAACCGCCCGGCTTTGCACGCCTGCGCGCTTCCGTTAACAGTCCGGCCGCCCCGTCCGCCCGGATCAGCCGATGACCGCCCCGCGACCGCGACCCAACATCCTGACCATCCAGCCCTATGTCGGCGGAGAATCGGCGCTGCCCGGCGTCAACCGGGTGGTCAAGCTGTCCTCCAACGAAGGGGCGTTCGGCCCGCCGCCGGCCGCACAGGAAGCGTTCCGCCGCATGGCCGACGAGCTGCACCGCTACCCGGACGGCGGGGCGACCCGGCTCCGCGAGGCGATCGGCAAGCGGTTGGGCCTCGCCCCCGGGCGCTTTGTGTGGGGGGCCGGCTCCGACGATCTCATCTACCAGCTCTGCCTGTCCTACGGCGGCCCGGGCACCGACCTGCTGATGACCGAGCACGGCTTCTCCATTTACAAGATTGCCGGGGAGTACGGGGGCAGTCGCGTGGTCAAGGTGCGCGAGCGCAACCTCACGGCCGACGTGGACGCGCTGCTCGCCGCCGTCTCGCCCGCGACCCGGCTGGTGTTCCTGGCCAACCCCAACAACCCCACGGGCACCCTGCTGCCCGCCCGCGAGGTGGAGCGGCTGCGCGCCGGCCTGCCGCCCGAGGTGCTGCTGGTGCTCGACGCCGCTTATGCCGAATATGTCGACGACCCCGCTTACGAGGACGGCATCGCGCTCGCCCGCGACGCGGACAACGTGCTGACGACGCGCACCTTCTCCAAAATCCACGGCCTCGCCGCCGAGCGGATCGGCTGGGCTTATGGCGCGCCGCCGCTGATCGACGCGCTGAACCGCATCCGCGGGCCCTTCAACGTGACGAGCGCGGGGCAGGCGGGGGCGGTCGCG
>CAXUIE010000046.1:0-15091 GCA_964250825.1 uncultured Acidisphaera sp.
ACCACCGGCTATGGCCGAGATCGAACCGCCCACGGTGGATACGGACACCTCGCCGGCGGCGAGGTGGCGGCGATAATCATCATCCATTGGTGCCGGGCGCCGTCCAATGACGCCCAGCTACGGCCCGTAGGCCCGCTCGACTACCGCCCGAATCGCGTCCGCCTCGCCGGGCAGGGCGGGCCGGATCGCTCCTTGGTCAGGCGGCTGTGCCCCCAACGGTGAGCCCGGCCAGCTTGAGCGTGGGCTGGCCGACCCCCACCGGGACGCCTTGGCCGTTCTTGCCGCACGTGCCGATCCCGGCGTCGAGCGCCATGTCGTTGCCGACCATGCTCACCATCGTCAACGCTTCCGGCCCGTTGCCGATCAACGTGGCGCCCTTTACGGGCGCGGTGACTCGGCCCTCCTCGATCAGATAGGCCTCGCTCGCCGAAAAAACGAACTTGCCCGACGTGATGTCGACTTGGCCGCCGCCGAAATTGACGGCGTAAAGGCCGTGCCGGACCGAGCGGATCATGTCCTCGGGGGTGCTCGATCCGTTGAGCATGACGGTGTTGGTCATGCGCGGCATGGGCGCGTGGGCGAACGACTGTCGCCGGCCATTTCCCGTAGGCTGAACCCCCATGAGCCGGGCGTTGAGCCGATCCTGCATGAACCCAGTCAACACGCCGTCCTCGATCAGGACCGTGCGGGTTGTCGGTGTTCCCTCGTCGTCCACCGTGAGGCTGCCGCGCCGATCGGCGATGGTGCCATCGTCCACCACCGTAACGCCCGGGGACGCGATGCGCTGGCCGAGCAAGCCGGCGAACGCCGAGGTTTTCTTGCGGTTGAAGTCGCCTTCGAGCCCGTGTCCGATCGCTTCGTGAAGCAGGATGCCAGGCCACCCCGGGCCGAGCACGACTTCCATTTGCCCGGCGGGAGCCGGTCGGCTGTCGAGGTTCACCAGAGCTTGCCGGAGCGCCTCGTCCACCGCGCCCCGCCAAATGCCAGGCACCGTGACGCGCTCGTAAGAGAAACGGCCGCCCGTGCCGTAGCTGCCGGTCTCGCGCCGGCCGCCGGCCTCGACGACGACCGACACGTTCAACCGGACGAGCGGGCGCAGATCGGCCACGCGGGTGCCGTCGGCGCGCATGATCTGAACCGCCTGCCATTCGCCGGCGAGGGAGGCCATGACCTGCTTGACGCGCGGGTCCCTGCCCCGGGCGTAGCCGTCGATGGCGGCCAGCAATTCCGTGCGCGTCGCGAATGGCATGGCCGACAAGGGGTTCGCGTCCGAGTAGAGTCGCACATTCGTGGCGCGCGGCGGTTCCGCGCACGTGCCCGCGCGTCCGGTTGCCAGGGCGGCGACGCTTTCGGCGGCTCGGGCGAGCGCGCCCTCGGTCAGTTCGGCGGCGTGAGCGTAGCCGGTCGCCTCGCCTGACACGGCGCGCAGGCCGAAGCCGTACGCCGTGTCAAAGCCCGCGCTGCGAATCCGCCCGTCATCAAGGCTGATCTGCTCGCTTTCCCGGTATTCGAGGAACAGCTCGCCATCGTCGCTGCGTGCTAGCGCCTGGCCGACGGTCCGCTCGGCGGTTGCCCGGTCAAGCGTTGCGCCGGCTCGTTCGAAGAACAGCTGGTCGGTCGCCGCGAGCGGCCCGATCCCCGCCAAAGATGGCCCGGTGCCGCCTAACCCTGCCTCGCTCATGCCACGCCCTCGCCCACGTTCGAACCTTCCCCGATCACGCGCCAAGCCGGCAGTACGATCTCGGCAACCGTGCCTACGCCGACCTCGCTCTGCAGCCGGAGCCGGCCGCCGTGCGCCTCGACCAAGGATTTCGACATATATAGACCGAGTCCGGCGCCCTGGAACCGCCGCGTCAAATCGCCGTCCAGCTGAACGAACGGCTCGAACACGCGCCCGAGATCCGCAGGCGGGATGCCGATGCCGGTGTCCGTCACCCCGATGATGAGCTCGCCGCTTTCGGCGAGCGACGCACGCAAAGTCGTCTCGCCGCCGGCCGGCGTGAATTTGGCCGCGTTGGTGAGCAGGTTTCCGAGCACCTGCTGGAGTCGCCGCTCGTCCGCCCGGACAGGCGGCAGGTCCTCGGCCAGTTCGAGCCGGAGCGCGACCTCGCCGGCCCGGAACGAGGGCTCGGCCAAGCGGAGCGATGTCCGCACGAGCCGCTCCACATCCACCCGCTCGGCGGCCATCTCGAACCGCCCGGAGTCGATCCGCGCCACGTCGAGGATGGTGTTGATGAGGCCGAGCAACTGACGCCCGGACTCGTTGATCGCGGTCGCGAACTCCGCGACGCGATCGGGCTGCCCCGCGTCGGCCTGACGCAGCAGCGCCTCCGAGAAGCCGATCACCGCGTTCAGCGGCGTCCGTAGTTCGTGGCTCATGGTGGCGAGAAACCGGGACTTGGCCTTGTTGGCGGCCTCCGCCGCGGCCTGGGCGCGCCGTTGTTCGGCCTGGGCGCGCTCCGATTCGGTCACGTCCGTGTACGTGGTCACCACGCCGCTCCCCGGCGCGGGATCGGTGCGGATCTCGAGCACCCGGCCGTTGCGGGTCGCCCGGCGATAAAGCTGCGAACGGCCGCGATCGACAGGCCCGCGACCGTTCATCAAGCCTGCGGCGAGCGTGCCGTCGCCGACCTCGAGCAAGCGTTGCAGCACATCCTCTTCCGAGGAACCCGGCGCCAGGAAGTCGCGTGGCAGATTGAGAAGCTCGGTCGCCATGCGGTTGGCGGCCACCAACTTACCTTCCGCATCGTAGAGGGTGATGCCATGGCGGATGTTGGCGAGCATCACGTCCATCTCGCCGGCCCGGCGCAGCAGCTCGTTCTCGGCCATCGCCAGCGAGGTCACGTCCGTGACGACGCTGATATGACCCCCGTCCGGCAACGGCGCGGTGCGGACATCCATCACCGTGCCGTTCGGTCGCTGTCGTCGCCGCAGCTGCGGGCGGGTGATGTCGAACGCCATCTGCGTCGCGAACACCGCGTCCGGATCGCCGGGGCCGTATTCGCCGGCGTCGGCTCGACGCCGGATGACATCGCGGAGGTGATCGCCGACCGCCAGCGGCGCGCCCTGCGTGATGTCAACATAAGCGCGATTGAACAGGGTCACGCGACGGGTCGGCCCGTACACGCACACCCCGTGCGGGACGTTGTCGAGAATGCCGTGCAGCATCGCCGCCCGGCGCCGCGCCTCGTCCTCGGCGTGGGCGAGCGGGCTGACGTCCGTGATCGTGACGGTCCAACCGCCGTCGGGCAGCGGGTCGGACGCGACATCGATCGCTTGGCCGTTGGGCCGGGTGCGCCGCATGGTGGACGGGTGCGCCCGGTCCAGAGACTCCTGCGCCTCGAGAAAAGAAATGCCGTCGATGTCGGCGAACTCCGGCCGACCGCGCATGAGCCGCAGCAGCTCTCCAAACTCGCGGCCCGGCGTGAGTGCTTCCGCCGGCAACCCGAGCAGATCGGAAAACCGAGAATTGTGCAGAAGCAGCTTGCGGTCGGGAGCGAACCCGGCCAGTCCGACCCGGGCCAGGGCGAACGCCGCGCGCACCCGCCCCGCTTCGCTCGCGGTCTCCTCCTGGGCGCGGACGAGCCCGGTGGTTTCCACCGTGGCGAAAACAAAGCCACCGCCGGCAAGTGGGGCGGAGTGCGTGTCGAAGCTGCGCCCGTTCGGATAACGGAAGCGGCGCACGAACGACTTGCTGCGGTCGCGCCCAAGCACCGCGCGGACCGCCTCCTCCGGATCTCCCGAACCGAGCATGCCGCGCCAAGCCATCGCCCGCAGCGCCGTTTCGAAGCTGTGCCCGAGCACAAGATCCGGGTCGGACACTCCCACAGCATCGAGATACGCCTTGTTGACGAGAGCGAGCCGGGGCGAGGGGTCGAACACGGCCACTCCGAACGGCAACGACTCTAGGATCGCCGAGGCCTGTTCGTGGGGCCGATCCGGGGTCGGGCTCACGGCGAGCCTGTAGGAGCGCGTCGCCCAATCGGGCGGAGACAGTGCAAGGCGCGAAGCGCGGCCGTGAGGGCCAGAACCGCGACGATCTGGTGCGACACCGCCAAGGGGCGCGCGACCACCGAAAGCAAGGTCGCCACCCCCAGCGCATACTGGGCGGCCAAGGCTCCGCCGAGCCAAAGCAGCGCGCGCCGAAGCCCCGGCACTTCGCCCGCGGTCGTGCTGCGGAACCCCACGAAGGCGGTGAGAAGGGTTGCCAGCAGGGTAAGCGTCGCAAGCGCCCGATGGTCGAACTGGACCGCCGCTATGTTCTCGGTCCAGTTCAGCGGATATGGCCGGAGCGCCCCGTAGCCGGCTGGAAACAATCGCCCGGCCATCAATGGAAAGGTGTTATAGTCGAGGCCCGCGTGAGTGCCCGCGACGAAGCCGCCGGCGAGAAGCGTGAGCGCGACCAGCGCCGAAACGGCGGCGACGGCCAACCGGAGCGGTCTACTCCCCGGCCCCGCGCGCCCGTGCGGATGCAGCACCGTCAAGCCGGTCCACAGGATCGCGGCGAAAAGTGCTACGGCCAGCACGAGATGGACGACGAGGCGATACGGCGAAACGGCCGTCGCGTCAGCAAAGAAGCCGGATGCGACCATGAACCAGCCGACCGCGCCTTGCAGCCCGCCGAGCACGAAAATGCCGAGGAGCCGCCACCGCAGCCAGGGTTCGATCCGGCCCGTCCACCAGAACCCGATCAGCGGCAGGATGACGGCCAGCCCGATCAGCCGGCCCCAGAGACGATGGACCCATTCGAGCCAAAATATCCGCTTGAAGCCGTCCAGGCCGAAGCCCTCGTGAAGCAGGGTGTATTGCGGAATGCCCTTATATAAGCCGAACAATCGCCGCCACTCTGCCTCGCTCCAAGGCGGCAACGCGCCCTGGAACGGCGCCCATTCCATAATGGATAAACCCGAGCCGGTCAGCCGCGTGGCGCCGCCAAGCGCGATCATGCCCAGGATCATGCCGCACACGCCGAACAACCAGCCGGCGATCAGCCGGCGGTCCGCCCGGTCTTTCGCCCCCGCACCCGGAAAGTCACGCACATCGAATGGCATCTGCTGCACGCAATAACATGCCCGCCGTTCCAAATATATGGTGTGCTGGCTTCTCGGGGCCATCCCGGTGGCGATTGCGTCGCTGCGGTGCTACCGATCGTCGATGTTCGACCTGCCTTGGGCGGCGAAAGCGGCCGCGGCGCCGGGTGTTTCCCGCTCTTGCCTTCGGCTCGCGCGACCGGCACTGCTGGCCACGGGATTGGTTCTCGCCGGCTTGTCGCTCCGGATGGCGCCCCGCGCGCTCGACCCGGCGACGCTCGACCGCTTCGTTGCCGGGCACGGCTTCGCCGGGGCGTTGCTGTTCGTGCTCGGCGCGGCCGCTGCATGCGCCGTAGGAGTGCCCCGTCAAGCGGCGGCCTTCGCCGGCGGCTATGTCTTCGGCGTGTCCGGCGGGACGGCTTTGGCGCTATTGGGCCAGGTGCTTGGCTGCGCCTTCGACTTCGTCTGGGCGCGCGTGGTCGCGCGGCCTTGGGTGGCGCGTCGGATGCGCGGACGGCTCGCGCGTTGGGAAGAGTTCATCGTCGGCCGCCCGTTCCGCGCCATCCTTACGTTGCGGCTGCTGCCGGTCGGCAACAACCTGCTTCTCAACCTGCTTGCGGGCGCGTCAAAGATTAGCCCGCCGCCCTTCCTGATTGCCTCCACGATCGGCTATGTACCGCAAACAATCGTCTTCGCCCTGCTCGGCGGCGGCGTTCGAGTGGCGCACTCCGTCCAGATTAGCCTGGGAGCGGCGCTGCTCGCGGCCTCCACGGCGCTTGGCGCGTCGTTGCTCCGATCTCGCCCGGCGCGTTCCTGACGCGCCGCCCTTCAATGAAGGCGCCAGAATGCGGTGGGGGCTAGAAACCCTGGCCGCCTGGCGAGCGCAGCCGACGCGATACGGACCGAGTGGAGCTTGCCTTCGAGTTCGCGTTGCCAGAAGCCGAGGAACTTCACGAGCATCGGGTACTCGGGCGCGATGTCGAGATCCTGCCAGACATAGGTTTGCAGCAGCTCCGGATGATCCGGCATCCGATACAGGATCTCGGCAGTGGTCAGCCGGTAGTCCTTGATTTGCGACCCGACACTCATCGCGAAGTCACCTCCTTCGGGCTGGTGCGTTTGTCCGTGCTGCGTCCTTTCCCGCGATGAAGCACGCGAGTTGCCTTCGATGACACCGCAACCGGCCATGTGTTTCAATGGGAATCAAGGGCTATCAGCAGTTTGGCACTCGGGTCGCGAGAGTGCTGCCCCGCTTGACATCTCCGCAGGCTTCTCCTAAACGGCTGGCACTCCCGTAGGGGGAGTGCTAGCGCGCGTTTCCGGCGGGCGGGAGTCCGCGGTGGGGCGCACGTGAGAAGCCACAACAGACAGGAGCGATCCGCATGAAGTTCCGTCCCCTGCACGACCGGGTGGTGGTCCGCCGGCTGGACGCCGAGGAGAAGACCGCGGGCGGCATCATCATTCCCGACACCGCCAAGGAAAAGCCGATGGAGGGCGAGATCATCGCCGTGGGCCCAGGCGCGCGCGACGAGCAGGGCCACTTGGTGGAGCTGGATGTCAAGGCCGGCGACCGGGTGTTGTTCGGCAAGTGGTCGGGAACCGAGGTCAAGATCGAGGGCGAAGAGCTGCTTATCATGAAAGAGTCGGACATCATGGGCATCATCGAGGGCGAGGTCGCCCAGAAGAAGGCCGCCTGACCCTTCCCTAACGCTCACGACCGCAACAATCAAAAAGGATGGAGAAACATGGCTGCTAAGGACGTGAAATTCGGCGGAGACGCCCGCCAGCGGATGCTCCGCGGCGTCGACATCCTCGCCGACGCGGTGAAAGTGACGCTCGGGCCCAAGGGCCGAAACGTGGTGCTCGACAAGAGCTTCGGCGCGCCGCGGATCACCAAGGACGGCGTCACCGTCGCCAAGGAGATCGAGCTTTCCGACAAGTTCGAGAACATGGGCGCGCAGATGGTGCGCGAGGTCGCAAGCAAGACCAACGACATCGCCGGCGACGGCACCACGACGGCGACCGTGCTGGCGCAGTCGATCGTGCGCGAGGGGTCCAAGGCGGTGGCCGCCGGCATGAACCCGATGGACCTGAAGCGCGGCGTTGACCGCGCGGTGCAGGCGGTCGTCGAGGAGCTGCAGAAGCGCACCAGGAAGATCACCACGCCGGCCGAGACCGCCCAGGTGGGCACCGTTTCTTCCAACGGCGAGGCCGAGATCGGTCGGATGATCTCCGAGGCGATGCAGAAGGTCGGCAACGAGGGCGTCATCACGGTTGAGGAAGCCAAGGGCGTCCAGACCGAGCTCGACGTCGTGGAAGGGATGCAGTTCGATCGCGGCTACGTGTCGCCGTACTTCATCACCAACGCCGAGAAGATGGTGACCGAGCTGGATCAGCCGTACATCCTGATTCATGAGAAGAAGCTGTCGGGCCTGCAGCCGATGCTGCCGCTGCTCGAGAGCGTGGTGCAGTCAGGCCGGCCACTGCTCATCATCGCCGAGGACGTCGAGGGCGAGGCGCTGGCAACCCTGGTGGTCAACAAGCTGCGCGGCGGCCTCAAGGTCGCGGCGGTGAAGGCGCCGGGCTTCGGCGACCGCCGCAAGGCCATGCTCGAGGACATCGCCATTCTCACCGGTGGCCAGGTCATCAGCGAGGATCTCGGCATCAAGCTCGAGACCGTGACCTTGGCGATGCTCGGCAAGGCGAAGCGGGTTCTCATCGAGAAGGAGAACACGACCATCGTCGAGGGTGCGGGCAAGAAGGAGGACATCCAGGGCCGCTGCAACCAGATCCGCGCGCAGGTCGAGGAGACCACCTCCGATTACGATCGCGAGAAGCTGCAGGAGCGGCTGGCGAAGCTGGCCGGCGGTGTGGCTGTGATCCGCGTCGGCGGCTCCACCGAGGTCGAGGTGAAGGAGCGCAAGGACCGCGTGGACGACGCCCTCCATGCGACGCGCGCGGCGGTCGAGGAAGGCATCGTGCCGGGCGGCGGCGTCGCGTTGGCTCGCGCCTCCCTCGTGTTGTCCCAGCTTCATTCCGACAACGATGACCAACGTTTCGGCATCGAGATCGTCCGCAAGGCGGTGCAGACCCCGCTGCGGCAGATCGCCGAGAACGCCGGCGAGGACGGCGCCGTGATTTCCGGCAAGGTTCTCGACCGTGATGAGTACGCCTGGGGCTTTGACGCACAAACCGGCGACTTCAAGGACCTGGTGAGCGCTGGGATCATCGATCCGACCAAGGTGGTGCGCACGGCGTTGCAGGACGCGGCGTCCGTGGCTGGCTTGCTGGTCACCACCGAGGCGATGGTGGCGGAGAAGCCGGAGAAGCGCGCCTCGGCCGGTGGCCCGCCGGGCGGCGGAATGGGCGGCATGGGTGACATGGACTTCTGATCGCCAGCCGCCTTCGAGAGAGCGCGTGAAATGGGCGGGCCGCTTGGCCCGCCCTTTTTCGTTCGGAAACAAGAGGATCGTCCCGGAAGCGAGACTCCGGTTGTCTCTTCGTCGTAATTGACAGGACTTGGTTGTTCTGTGCCAAGATAGGGTGCAATCGATTTTGGCTTGCCTTGCTGCGCTTCCGTGTGTCGGGTGCCTCAAGACGTCCAAAGACCCGGTTGTCTACCGTCCGGCGCTATGTCGCGCAGGGCGAACACGGAGAGAGTGACGCAGCGATGGCTATCGGTACTGTTAAGTGGTTCAACACCACGAAGGGATTTGGCTTCATCATGCCGCAGGATGGTGGCAAGGACGTGTTCGTCCACATCACCGCAGTCCAGGCGGCGGGTCTGCGCGGGCTGAACGAGGGCCAAAAGGTGAGCTACGAGGTTGCGATGGAGCGCGGCAAGGCCGCTGCCACCAACCTGAAGCTGGCCTGACATCAAGGAGAATCGGCGAGCGACGCTCGCCGGTGGGCGCCCGACTAGGATCGGCCCTTTGATGCTTTCTCGGCAATGTTGCTCGACTGCATCGCTTTGCGGCGGCTCGCTCGTCGCTCTGCTGGTGGGCGACGCTCAGCCGATCGCCCCGCCCAACCACTCTTCGCTAACCCCCACATGGAAAGAGCGTGCGATGGCCACCGGAACGGTGAAGTGGTTCAACGCGACCAAAGGCTACGGCTTCATTATGCCGCAGGACGGCGGAAAGGATGTATTCGTCCACATAACCGCAGTGCAAGCAGCCGGGCTGAACGGCCTCAACGATGGGCAGAAAGTGTCCTACGAGATCGTCATGGAGCGGGGCAAAGCGGCGGCTACGAACCTTCGCCTCGCCTAGGCGGCCGCCGCGGCTAGCCGGGTGCGGTCGTTCCGGGACGAGAGCCGCCGCCGATAACGCGCGTCGCGCCGGCTTGCCCCATGGCGTTCTCCGCAGCGGAGCGCTGGGCGGGATCGCGGAGCCTGACAGACAGCACGAGTTCGCCACGGGAGGCCGCCTCCTCGCGAGTGCCATGCTGCACGGCATCCGCGGCGCCGGTAACGCCCTGCGTGATCGCCCCGAGGCCGGCACCCCCGGCAACGGCGGCAACCACGGCCGGGAGGGCCGCGCCACCCGTGGCGATGACCACGCCGGCCGCCGCCATGGCTCCGACCGATGCCGCCATGCTGGTGTGCAACGTCCGGGCTTGGCGCGAGTCGTCTTCCGTGTTCGGGTTTTCGGCGCCTTGATCCGGCGTGGCGGCGGCGGCCGAGGTGGGCGCGGCGTCCGGTATGCTGATGTCCGCCCGGTCAAATCCCGCCATCGACAAGCGCGAGATCGCGTCCTGTAGCGCCGAGTCGCTCGGGAATATGCCCCGCACCTCGTCGACGGCTTCGGTCAGACTCGGACCGGGCTTGGCGGGGTCGGTTTGAGTTCCACTCATGGCCATCTTCTCCGCATGGTTGAACACGAACGCGGGCTCCAGGGCGTCGTTCCGCGCGCGGGGCTGTCGACGGCTTTCCACCGTTGGACGCCGTCGATATGGTCCCGCCGTCGCTAGAGATGGCTCGATGAAACTGCGCATCGCCACCTGGAACATCAATTCGCTGCGCCTCCGGGCGCCGCTTCTGAAGCGTTTGACTGCGGCGCTCGACCCCGACGTCATATGCTTGCAGGAGACGAAAGTGCCCGATGCGCTGTTCCCCGCCGCCTTGCCGCGCGCGCTTGGCTATCCTTATGTCAGCCACAAGGGGATGAAGGGCTACAACGGGGTCGCCATCCTATCCCGCATCCCGTTCACGGTGCGGCAGGGCTACCCTGACTGGTGCGCGAGGGGGGATTGCCGCCATCTTGGCGTGCTGCTCGACACCCGCGCCGGGCCGATCGAGCTGCACGATTTCTATGTTCCTGCGGGAGGAGATCTGCCGGACCGGGTGCTGAACCCGAAGTTCGCGCACAAACTCGACTTCGTGGCGGAGGCGACCGACTGGTTCGCCGCCCGATCCGGGCTCCGTCGAGCAGTGCTTGTCGGAGACCTCAATATCGCGCCCATGGAGCGCGATGTTTGGAGCCACCGTCAGCTCCTGAACGTGGTCAGCCACACCCCGGCTGAGACGACGGGGCTGGATGCTTGGCGGGAGACCGCCTTCGTGGACGCCGTGCGCCATTTTGTGCCGGCCGAACAGCGGTTGTTCACATGGTGGAGCTACCGGAACCGCGACTGGCGCGCGTCCGACCGGGGTCGGCGCCTCGACCATATCTGGGTCTCGGCGGACCTTGCCGGGGCGCTGTCGCGCCATGTCGTCCTCAAGGACGCGAGGGATTGGCCGCAAACCTCCGATCACGTCCCGGTCTGCGTGGAATTGGCGCTTTAGCGCCCGACTTTCATATCGCGGCCATCGTGGCCACTCCCGCCGGATCCAGGCGATAGCCGCCGCCCTCCGTCACCAGCAGGCGAGCGTTGGACGGGTCCGGCTCGATTTTTTGCCGCAGCCGATAAATGTGTGTTTCGAGCGTGTGGGTGGTGACAGCGGCGTTGTAGCCCCAAACCTCGTTCAGCAGCACCTGCCGCGCGACCGGGCGGGTGCCCGCGCGGTATAGGAACTTCAGGATCGCCGCTTCCTTCTCGGTTAGCCGGATGCGGCGATTGCGCGAAGGCTCCTGTAGCAGCTTCGCCGACGGCCGGAACGTGTAGGGCCCGATGGTGAACACCGCGTCTTCGCTGTTCTCGAAGATGCGCAGCTGCGCCCGAAGTCGTGCCAGAAGCTCGGCAAGCCGGAACGGCTTGGCGATGTAGTCGTTGGCGCCGGAATCGAGCCCGCGCACCACGTCGGATTCCTCGTCGGATCCGGTGAGGATCACGATCGGCACCTTCACACCCTGACGGCGCCACTTCGCGCATAAATCCCGCCCGTCGCCGTCTGGCAAACCGACATCCAGGATGATGGCGTCGAACCGCACATCCCGCCGTGCCAAGCGCCCCTCCGCCTCCGCCACGTTTCCGGCTTCGATCGCGGTGAACTCGCCGTCAAAGGAGAGCTGCTCGACAAGGGTCGCTCGCAAGGCATCGTCGTCATCCACGATCAGAATGGGGCGTTCCCCCGTCATAAATGCTTTCCTTTTATGCGCGATCGGGCCGGGCCGGTCTCACCAGCACCGTCCCGGGCGAGCCTCGTTCCGTGTCGAACCACAACCCAACGCCTTTTCCCGCTCCCGATCGCGATTCAGCGAGCAAATAGTAGCTCACATTTGAGTGAACCGCGGGGGCTCGATTCGTCACGATGCCATATAGGATGGGTGAGCCGAAAGCCGTGTCCCCCGTTGGCAATTTCCCCCGCCGCACCCTCGCTGCTAGTCCGGGCTTGGACAGGTTTGGAACCAGGCGGATGACACTATCGCCCATTGGGCCGGCGCTCGACAGCAATGCTCCGGCTTCGCTCCCGCTCCCACAAGGGTCGTCGGTGCTCGCCATCCGCAGCGTGCATCGGGCAATCGCCGAGCTCCGCCGCGGCATTCCCGTGTTGCTGAACGGTGCCGAGCCTCTGGTGATCGTCGCGGCTGAAGCGGTCGGCGCTCATGGAATGGCCGAATTCGCGTCGCTTGCGCGCGACGAGCCGTTGTTGGTGCTCGCACCCGTCCGCGCTTCCTCGGTGCTCGCGCAGGCGGTCCCGCGCTCGACGCAGGCGATGGCGGTGCGACTGCCTGGCAATCCGTTCGATCCCGTGACCTTGCGCAGCTTGGCCGATCCGACCGCAGAGCAGCTTCTGCCGAGCAAGCCCGAAGCGGTGGCCGCGCCCCTGTTGGCCGCTCCGGCGCTCGGTCTCGTCAAGCTCGGGCGCTTGCTGCCGGCGGCCCTTGCGGCGCCGGCCCGGCCCGACGCGCCCCAGCTTGCCGCAGCACGTCATTTGCTGGCGGTGGAGGCGGCGGACGTCACGGCTTACCCCAACGCCCTCGCTGGCAGCCTCCGCCGCGTTTCGGAAGCGCCGGTGCCGCTCGACGGCGCTCCGGATTCCCGCATCGTGGCGTTCCGTGGCTTCGATGCGGGCGTCGAGCACCTTGCCATACTCGTTGGTCGCCCCGAGCTTGAGTCGGCGCCCCTGGTGCGCATCCACTCCGAATGCTTCACCGGAGACTTGCTTGGCAGCCTCCGGTGCGATTGCGGGGCGCAGCTGCGCGGCGCGATCCATCGCATGGCGGACGAGGGCGCCGGCGTTCTTCTATACCTGGCGCAGGAAGGGCGCGGCATCGGCTTGGTCAACAAGCTGCGCGCCTACGCGCTGCAGGACCGCGGGCTCGACACGCTCGACGCCAACCGCGCGCTCGGGTGGGGGGCGGACGAGCGCAGCTTCCTGGTTGCCGCGACCATGCTGCGCGAGATTGGCATACACCGCGTCCGGCTGCTCACCAACAACACGGAGAAGATGTCCGGGCTGGCCGCGTGCGGCGTCGAGGTGATCGGGCGAGAGAAGCATTATTTTCCGCCCAATGGCATCAACGACGATTATCTTGCCACCAAGGCGGAGCGATTCGGGCATCTGCTCGGCTAAGGGGCTGCTATGGCCGAGGCCACTGTCCATCACGACGGCTGGATTGCGTATGGCGGCCAGACATGGCGCGCCGCAATCGGTCGCGGCGGCGTTCGAGCTGACAAGCGGGAAGGCGACGGCGCGACGCCCCCGGGGCTGCTCGCGCTGCGTCGCGTGCTTTACCGCGCCGATCGCGTGCCCCGGCCAGAGGCCGCCGTCCCGGTCGAGCCGATCGCGCCCACGGACGGCTGGTCCGATGATCCGCAGCACGCCGACTACAATCGGATGGTGACCCTTCCGCACCCGGGACGGCACGAGACGCTTTGGCGGGACGACGGCGTATACGATGTCGTCGGCGTGCTCGGCTGGAATGACGCGCCGGTGGTGCGCGGTCGAGGCTCGGCGATCTTTCTCCACGTGGCGCGTCCGGATTTCGCGCCGACCGAGGGCTGCGTAGCCGTCGCCCGGCCAGACCTGCTCGCGGTACTCGCGGCCGGGTTGACGGCCATCCGCGTCCTCGATTGAGCTCGGCTACGGGGCAGGCGGCGGCAACGCCTGCTCCTGCACGGGAGCCGGCTGCGAGGTGGGGGTCTCCACGAGCCAGTCCCGCAGCGAGCGGCGGACCTGGAACTCCAGCTCCACGTTGAGCTGAGCCATCAACTCCTTGGTCAGCGCGTAGAGCGCCTGCCGCGTGTTTTCGCCGTCGCTTACTGGGCGCCGTCCGGACACGCGCGCCTCCGCGAAGGCGGCGCGGGCCCCCGAGGAGGTATACAAGTCGAGCTCAACCGCGAACGATCCTTCGAGGGCATCGTCCCTTTGCGAGATCGTCGCGTCCTCGATCGTCAGCACCGCGCGACCCGACGTGCCGAGCGCTTGCAGCCGGTCGTGGGCCATTTGCGCCATCGCATCGGCCGGGCGAACCGGGTCCAAAGCCGTTAAGTCGCCGCTCGCTCCGTTCGGCGCGGTAACAGGAGCCACGTCAACGGTCGCGACGTTGAGCCGGATCGGCGTCAGGTAGTCGTAGGTTAGCGGCTCGAAATTTTCGGACAGCTCCCGGTCCTCCACCCCGCTCCGACAAGCGGCTGCGGCGAACACCACCATCAGGAGCGCCGACCGGCGCGGCATCGCCCACCGGCCGTCGCGCGGGCTCAATGCTTTAGCTCGACCGGAGCGCCGCGAATGTCCTCGCGGGGAAAGCGGAAGTCGAAATTGCAGAACTCGCACGTCATGACGATGTCCCCGTCCACGGCCATGTGATCGAGGTCGTCCTTGCTGAAGCCCTCGAGGATGTCCGACAGGCGCTGGCGCGAGCAGCGACAGCCGTAGGACAGCGACCGCGCTCGGTCGAGTGCGACACCCTCGCCGTGGAACAGCCGGTATAGCAGCCGGTCGGGCGAGAGCATGTCGTCGAGCAGTTCCGCGTTCGTCACCGTCGCGGCGAGGGCCACCGCCGTGCGCCAAGTTTCCTCTTCCGCTTCCGGGCTGAGCGAGGGATCGATGCCGCCCTCGCCCGAGACTTTCTCCAAGACAAGGCCCCCCGCGCGCCAACCCGAGACGGTTTCCGCGCAAGCGAGGCGGACGAAGCAGCTGATCTGCTCGCTGGTGCGGAAATAGTGGAGCGCCATCTCGGCCAGATCGGCGCCCTCGATGCCGACGATGCCCTGATGCCGATCGCGATCGGGGCCTTGGTCCACGGTGAAGGCGAGATAGCCGTGGCCGAGCAGCCGTTGGGCCGACGGCGCCGGTTCGGCCTCGAGCAAGGCGGCCAGCTTGTCGGCGTCCGCCCGGGCGTAGCCCCGCAACGCGCCCCCGTCGGTGCAGTCGGCGAGCAGCATCGGCACCGCCGCGTCCCCTTTCACCTGCAGGCTGAACGAGCCACGAAACTTCAGCGCGGAGGCAAGCGCCGCGGCCAAAGCCATCGCCTCGCGGGTGAGCCGGCGGACGACGGGCGGGTTGTCGTGGCGGGTCAGCAGCGCGTCCGCGAGCGCGCCCAGCCGAACCAGGCGGCCCCGTACCGGCTGGCCTGGAATATAGAACGAGGTAACCCCGCGCGGCACCACCAGGTCAGGGACGTCGGGGCGCAGGCTGTCGAGGAAGGCGGGCGTTTCGGACATCGCCCCAAGAT
>CAXUIE010000047.1:0-15024 GCA_964250825.1 uncultured Acidisphaera sp.
GCGCCGCCGGGACACGCCAACCTAGGGCGTGCCGTTCGCGACGCGCGGCGGCTCACGAGGACGAGCCTGGCCCGGACGCCGCCGGGTGCGACGGATCATCGTTCTCGTCTCCCGACTGCACGGTCTGCTCGACCGTGGGCGCGGTCCTGTCGTTCCGCTTGCCCGGACGCGTGCTCCGGGTCCCTCCCGGGTCGAGACCCTCGACGGGATCATTGCCCGTGGTGCGGGTCGACTGATCGGCCATGCTGCGACGCCTCCGGCTTGGATCAGGCGGGAAGCGAGGCGCGCGCCAGCGTCCCGGCATCGCGGGTTTCCGAACCGGGGGGCGCTCCCCCACCATGGCGTGATCGGATCCCGGAGACCTATTGAATGAGCGAAGCCGCGATCAGGCGCCACGCCGACACCAACACAGCATTCGCGGTGCTGGCCGCGATCAGCTTTTCACATGGGCTGAACGATCTAATGCAGTCGCTGGTCCCGGCGATCTACCCGATCCTGAAGCAAAGCTACGCTCTTAGCTTCTCGCAGGTCGGCCTCATCACCCTGGTGTTCCAGTGCACCGCTTCACTGTTGCAGCCGGTGGTGGGCCTTTACACCGATCGCAGGCCCCTGCCCTACTCGCTCGCCGCCGGCATGGGGTTCACCCTGGTCGGGCTGCTGCTGCTGTCGGTCGCCTCGCAGTTCGTCATGCTGCTGCTGGCGGCCGGGCTGATCGGCGTGGGTTCCTCGGTGTTCCACCCGGAATCATCCCGCGTCGCGCGCATGGCGTCCGGCGGCCGCTACGGGCTCGCGCAGTCTATCTTCCAGGTCGGCGGCAACGCGGGTTCCGCGATGGGGCCGCTGCTGGCGGCCTTCGTGGTGGTCGAGGGCGGCCAGGGGCGGGTCGCCTGGTTCTCGGCCGTGGCCCTGCTCGCCATGCTCGTGCTGTTCAACATCGGTCACTGGTATCGTCGGCAGGTTTCCGCCGTCCGCACCCGCGCACGCGCCGCGGTCAGGGGCGCCACGCTGCCCAGGGCGCGGGTCGCCGCCACCATCGGCATCCTGTTGACCTTACTGTTCTCCAAGTATTTCTACATGGCCAGCCTGAACAGCTACTTCACCTTCTACCTGATCCATCGCTTCGGATTGTCGGTGGAGAACGCGCAGCTGCACTTGTTCGCGTTCATGGCGGCCGCGGCCGTCGGAACCTTCGCGGGTGGGCCGATCGGCGACCGGATCGGGCGGAAATACGTGATCTGGGGCTCTATCCTCGGCGTGCTGCCGTTCACCTTGCTGCTGCCCTACGCTAGCCTGTTCTGGACCGGCGTGCTGAGCGTGGTGATCGGCCTGATCCTCGCCTCGGCGTTCTCGGCGATCATCGTCTACGCGCAGGAGTTGGTGCCCGGAAAGGTCGGCGCCATCTCTGGCCTGTTCTTCGGCTTCGCCTTCGGCATGGGCGGCCTCGGCGCCGCCGTGCTCGGGCTGCTGGCGGACGCGACGAGCATCGAGACGGTCTACCGCGTTTGCGCCTTCCTTCCCGCGATCGGGCTGCTGGCTGTTTTCTTGCCCGACCTGGAGCGGGCGCGCAGGTCCAAGGCCGCCGCCTAGTCTAGGTTCCACGAGCATGGCAGCTTGTGTAAGATCGTGTCCCGCAGGGCGTGAGCTTGCCCAACTGAGCTGATCGCGGGGGAGCCCGGGCGAGAATTTGGCCGCGTCGGGCGAGGTCCCCTCCGATCCGACTTTCTCGCGGTCAGCGCCGCGCGCGGCCGCTGCCCGTTTCACGGCCCGACGAGGCATGAGGGCCGGGTAATCGACGCCGTTCCGATTCTCAAAACAAGAGCGCCGCCTTCGCGCGGCGACGCGGAGGAACGCAGATGCCCGACCGAACAAGCGTGTCGCGTCGAAAGACCCTGAAACTCGCGGCGGCAACGGCTGCGTTGCCCTTGGTGCACATCCGAACCGGCCGCGCGGCGGGCAAGCTCTCGCTGGCCTTCTGGGACCATTGGGTACCCAAGGGCAACGAGGTGATGCGGCGGCAGATCGACGCCTGGGCGGCGAGGAACCAGGTCGACGCGCACGTCGATTTCATCACCAGCAGCGGCCAGAAGCTGCAGAACACCGGCGTCGCCGAGGCGATGGGCAAGAGCGGCCACGACGTCATGACGTTCGGCAACTGGGACGTCCATAACGTCGCCGGCGCCCTGGCCCCGGTCGATGACGTGGTCGCGCGGCTTGTCGCGCAGAACGGCACGGTCAACTCGGCTTCGGAGTATCTTGGCAAGTCTGACGGCCACTGGATCGCGGTACCCACCACGACGGGGACGCAGACGAAGCCGCCTTGCGCGCGGATCAGCTGGTTCAAGCGGCACGGCCTCGACATCCAGCGGATGTATCCCGCGCGGGCCGAACAAAACGCCCTGCAGGACGGCTGGACCTACGATGCGTTCCTGAACTTCGCCGAGCTCGCGCGAAAGGATGGCATGACCTTCGCGCTCGGCCTGGGCGGCTTCAACAACACCGACGGGATCGACCAGGTGGGCGCGATGTTCAGCGCGTTCGGCGCGGCGCTGATCGACCGCGACGGCATCATCCAGGTCAAATCCGATGCTGTTCACCGGGCGCTGGAATACTCGCGGCGCTTGGTCAAGTTCTACCCCGCGGAAGCGGGCAGCTACGACGACGCGTCGAACAACCGCGCGCTGATCTCCGGCAGGACGGCGCTGATCTTCAATCCGCCATCGGCGTGGGCGGTGGCCAAGCGCGACGCGCCCACGGTCGCCGCGGATTGCTGGACGTTCCCGGCGCCGGCCGGCCCGAAGGGCCGCTTCGTGCCGACCATCACCGCGTTCTGGGGCATCTGGTCGTTCAGCCAGAACAAGGCGCCGGCCAAGGAGCTGATCGAATTTCTGCTGCAGCGCGAGCAGGTGGAGCCGCGCACCGAAGTGGTGCAGGGCTACGACCTCTCGCCCTACGCCGGGATGCTGGACTTCAAGGTGTGGGACGAGGTCGAGCCGCCCAAGGGCACGGTCTACAACTATCCCATTCGTCCATCGCATCACGCCGAGCCGAGCCTCGCCGCCTCCGAGGCCTCGCCCGACGTCGCGGTGCAGATCTACCAGCGCGCCATCCACACGGGCATGCTGGCGCGGCTGCAATCGGGCCAAACGATCCCGCAAGTGGTCGCCTGGGCGCAAGGGGAGCTGGAAGGCTTCACGCGGTAGCCGAGGCGGGCTGGCGCGTCACCAGCCGCCCCGCGCGGGCGGCGGTGGCGCTGCCTCGCCGGAACGCGGACTGCCCGTTGACCCAGGTTTCGACAATCCCCTCGGCCGGCCGGGTCGGCGCCTCGTAAGTCGCCGCGTCGCGCACGGTGGCCGGGTCGAACAGCACGAGATCGGCATAGGCGCCTGCGCGGATCTCGCCCCGGTCCGTCATGCCGAACACGGCGGCGGTGCGCCCGGTCATCTTGTGGACCGCGGCTTCGAGGGTGAACAGCCCCATGTCGCGCGCGTAGTGGCCAAGCACGCGCGGAAACGTGCCCCACAGGCGGGGGTGGGGGAACGCGTCGTGCGGCAATCCGTCCGACCCGATCATCGCGCGCGGGTGGGCCAGGATGCGGCGCACATCGGCTTCGTCCATCTGATGGAACACGCCGCCCGCCGGCGACAGGCGCTCGGCCGCCTCGCGCAGCCCGGCGCTCCAGTCGCGCGCGATGTCGTCGAGCATGCGCCCGGCCATCGCCGGATGCGGGACCGACCAGGTGATGCGCACCGGCACATCGGCGCGCACCCGGTCGGGGATCAACACCGTCGAGCCCGCCGGATAGGGATACACGTCGAAATCGACCGGCTGATGCCGCGCGCCCTCGTCGATCGCGGGCAAGGTTTCGGCCGAACGACCGAAATTCTCCGGCATCGAGCATTTGTGGTGGCTGATGACCACGGGCACGCCCGCCGCCCGGCCGATGCTGAGCGTTTCCTCGATGGAGGCGAGCACGTCGTCGGCCTCGTCGCGCATGTGCGTCACGTAAAGCGCGGCCGCCTCGCGCAGCGCCTCCGCGACCGCGATCACCTCGCTGGTCGGCGCGTGCATGTTTGGCGGGTAGTAGAGACCGGTGGAGAAGCCCGACGCGCCCTCGGCCAGCGCCTCCGCCAGCCGCGCGCCCATCCGGGCCGCCTCGGCGTCGGTGGCGGGGCGCTGCGTGTCGCCGCCGCCCATCGCCTCGACCCGGAGCGACATGTGGCCGATCAGCGCGTAGGTGTTCACCGGGGACGGGTCGTGCGCCAGCTGCTCCGCGTATTCGCCAAAGCTGCCGAAGCGCCACCAGCTCTCGTCGCCGAGCAGGTCGAGCGGCGGCGGCGGCCGCTTGGCCATGCGCGCGGGCGAAAGGCTGATCCCGCAATTGCCGACCACCACGGTCGTGACCCCTTGCGACATCTTGCACAACATGCAGGCCGGCCCTTCCAGCACGGCGCGGTCATCATGCGTGTGGGCGTCGATGAAGCCGGGGGCCAGGGCGAGGCCCCTGCCCATCGCCTCCCGATCGGCGCTGGCGCTCCCGAGCTCGCCGACATCGATGATCCGATCGCCCCGAACGGCGACGTCGGCCGTGCGCCGCGGCGCGCCCGTGCCGTCGAACACGGTCGCGCCGCGGATGATGAGGTCGCAGCGGAGGGTCATCGGCACTATCTCCCGGGCAGCGTGCTTGGAGAGGATACGCCGATGACCGAGCTGACCGACAACACCGCCGCCAATCGCTTCGAGATGGCGATGGACGGCGCCGTCGCGTTCGTCGAGTATGAGCGCCGCCCCGAAGCGGTGGTGCTGATCCACACGGAGGTGCCGGAGGCGCTGGGCGGCCGGGGCGTCGGCTCGCGGCTGGCGAAGGCGGTGCTGAACCGGGTCGGCGCGGAAGGCCGCAAGGTGGTGCCGCGCTGCGAGTTCATTGCCGCGTATGTCGAGCGGCACCCGGAGTTCCGCACCTTGGTCGCTGGCTGATGTCTCCCCATCGAAAGGGAGAGCTTTGTTGCCGTTTGCCTGCACTCTGGGAGACGGGCTAGCCTGTTGTCTGGCTTCCCTACCCGTGGGCTTCTCGGCCGAAGAAGGCGGTTGAAATCGATTCCTTCTATTATCACACGCGCCGCTGACAATCCGGGCGCTGATTAAGCGACTGCGACCCTCGCCCGTTTAGTAAGCCCCGATCCTCCGGCTTGAACGCGCGGGCCGCTCATCGAGAGCGCCGGGCGTGGGATCGCTAATCGCGCCAAACGCGCCACACGGCCTCGCTCACCGCATCGCGAGCTAGTGGTTTGACGGCAGGCATGATCAGTATCAAACCCGAAAGATAGCACCGCAGGATAGCTGAATGGCGCTCATTCTTCCCCGTCGTCGCGCGCTCGCCCTCGCGGGCACTGCCGCGGCCTGCGCGACACGACCCGGCGCCGCGGCAACGTCGGCGGCGACGGGCGATGCCGGCAACGAGAGCGCCGGCCGGACCCTGCCTACGCCCGCGGCGGCCGGCAACCAGGTGTACGTCAATGCGTCCAAACCGTTGAACCAAACGCTGCCCGCCGCGATCTATGGCGTTGGCACGGGACGGCGTCCGGACAACAACGCCGTGTTCACCCATCAGTCCTTCATAGACACGATCAAGCCGCTCAAGATCGCCTATTTTCGTGTCAACATGGACAGCTACAGCAAGGACCCGAAAAATTCGCCCTCCATGACGAGCTTGTTTCCGACCGGCACGACGGGCACGCAAAACTTGCAGCAGCTCGACAACCTGATCGCCGGCATGAAGGCATGGCTTCCACCGAAAACCGAGATCTGCATGCAGGTCGGACGTCCAGCGTGGTTCTCGACAGATGGCACTGCGTACACGATCCCCAAGGACCCGACGAGCGCGCGGCGGCTGCAAAGGCAGTACTACCTGATCGCGGATTACATGGCGCAGCATGGAGCGCCCGCGCTGCAGTGGGAATGCGTCGGGGAATTGGGATTGAAGTCGGACCGCAGCCCCGGCCTGTCGGCGTCGGACCAGGCCCGCCTTTCCGCCATCATGCAGCGCGGGATCAAGCAGGCATCCAGCTCCTTCCTGGCTGGCGGCCCCGGGGAGGCTTGGTGGACGTTTTCGGGAAACGACCTCACCGGCGGATACACCGATGGCTTCACGCCCGAGTTCGTGACGGCGGACGACTATTACGCCGGCAAAAGCATGGACCGCGACAGCTTGCAGGATTACCTGAACAAGATGTCGGGCGATCTCAACTCCGCGTCGTCCGGCGCTCGTTACGTCCGGCAGAAGATGACCGCAGCCGGATTATCCGAATCCGTTCCGATTATTTCGATCGAGTACAATTCCGACACGGATGGCGGCCCGGCCAATGCGACGCAATGGGATGCCTTGTACTGCGCGGAGCATTGCTACGCGATGATCAGCAGCAATGCCAACGTGGCGGCCGGAGCCATATGGGAGCTTGGGCCGGGAGACGAGGGGTTCGGCCTCGTGCCGGAAGGCTCGGAAACGCGGCTCATTCCGACCGCCTACATGCTCGGCTATCTCGGGCAGCACATGGGCGGCACGATGATCGAAACCTCACGCGGCGGCGCGATCCCCTCCACAATCCATATGCTGCACTCCCGGGCGGGCGGCAGTGGCAGCCGCGTGGCCACGCAGTTCCTCAATCTTGACATGAGCCATAGCGTCGACGTTAGCCTCAACCCGGTGGGCTGGGCGAGCGGCCGCGTGACGAGGTGGGAGCAAAGCCCAGCCCATCCGAACGGGACCGTCACAACCGCGTCCGAGCAGGGTTTGACGTCCATGACGATCCCGGCAGGGTCCATCGTGGTGGTTACCGGGACGGTCGCCTGAGGTCGGTTCGCGCCATCCATCCCGCATCGCCACCGACGGCGTTTGCGTCGTCGCTGCGAAAGCTCGTCTTCGCCAGCAACATCGTCAGCATGATCGATTGCTACGACTTCACCCTCTACGGTACCGCGGCCACACTCCGTCGCCGCTTACGGCGTCGGCTTCCTCGCCCGGCCGCTCGGCGGAACGATCTTCGGTCATTGCGGCGATCGGATCGGCTTGGCGGCCATCACGCTCATCCCCACGATCGCCGCACCGAGACGGCGCACAAGTCGTTGCGGTGATGTACCGAAAGCGTCGTTGCCTCGCGTGGCTGTGCCGCGCTGCCATGTTCAGCGCTGCCGCCTGAGCTTCCGAGCGGGAACTAGCGTGCCCGCCATCGTTGAGGCAAGGCGGGGCCTTAGCGGATTGGAGGCGGGTATTGCAGGCCGCCGTTGCTCCAAAGATTGTTGATGCCGCGCTTCACGCCGAGCGGGGTGATGTTGCGGTCCCAGATTTCGGCGAAGTTGCCGACCTGCTTGACCTCGTTGTAGGCCCACTTGTTGTCGACGCCGAGCGCCTTGCCCATGTCGCCGTCCACGCCGAGCAGCCGACGCACGTCGGGAACGTCGCTTCCCAGCATCGCGTCCACGTTCTTGCTCGTCACGTTGTCCTCCTCGGCGGTTAGCAACGCGATAAAGGTCCAGCGCACGACATCGAACCACTTGTCGTCGCCCTTGCGGACCATCGCGCCAAGCGGCTCCTTGCTGATGATCTCGGGCAGCAGAACGAGGTCCTTCGCCTCCGCGCCTTGAGAGAACCGGAAGGTCGCGAGCGCGGAGCTGTCGGTCGAGTAGGCGTCGCACCGGCCGCTGAGGAACGCGCCCTGAATCTCGGTGAGGTCCTGCATCAGGATGGGGGTGAACTTCAGATTGTTCTGTCGGAAATAGTCGCTGATCGCGAGCTCGGTGCTGGTGCCGGGCTGCACGCAGATGGTGGCGCCATCCATCTCCTTGACCGAGCTCACCCCGGCCGATTGCTTCACCAGAAAGCCGGTGCCGTCGTAGTAATTCACCCAGGCGAACACGAGGCCGAGATTGGCTTCCCGCGCGAGCGTCCAGGTCGTGCTGCGGATCAGCACGTCGACTTCGCCCGACTGCAGCGCGGTGAAGCGATTGGTCGTGGTCAGCGGAACGAACTTGACCTTGCTCGCATCGCCCAGGGTCGCGGCGGCGACGGCGCGGCACGAATCGGCGTCAAGGCCGCGTTCGACGCCCTGGCTGTCCGGCAGCGAGAAGCCCGGCACGCCGGTCGAGACGCCGCACAGCAGTTCGCCTCGCCGCTTGACCGCGTCCAAGGTCGCCGAGCCGGACCCTTGGGCGAAGGCCAGCGTCGGCAGCACCGCGCAAGCGGCCAGGGCGGCAAGGATGGTTTGGCGCATCAACACCTCTGCAGAACGAGCGCGCCGGCGGGCCGCCGCGAGCCCGACTGTGCGGTGCCGCGTTCGCAAGATCAACAAAAGAGCGAGCGAACCGGCCGACTCGGCGCACGCCCTTCCACGCTCCGCCGATTGCTGCCACATCGGTTCTCATGCTGCACCTTACCAAGCGCGCCGTGGGCGCGGCCGACATCGAGCACCTCCGCGCCTGGCAGGCCGAGCGCTTGGCCGGGCAGCCGCCGCTCCGCCACCGCACCCGCAATTTTCCCCGGCGGGCGGCCGAGGTGGTTGACGGCGGCTCGATCTACTGGGTGGTGAGCGGTGCGATGTTGGTGCGCCAGCGCGTCATCGACATCGTGGAGGACCACTGGGACGACGGCAGCAGGTGCAGCGCGCTCATCCTCGACCCCGCCCTGGTGATGGTGGCCGGCCGGCCGACCAAGCCGTTCCAGGGCTGGCGCTACCTGTCTCCCGCCGACGCGCCCCCCGACCTCGTGTGGGACCGCGCGGCCGAAGGCGAAGCCGCCCTGCCCAGCGGGTTGCGGCAGGAGCTGCGCGCGCTGTGCCTGATCTGAACACGGGCGCGATTTGAGCCGGGACATCCTGGCAGAGAGCGGTGTCTCGCGCGTGAAGCAACATCGCCCAGACCGGACGCGGCGTGGGCGATCAAGTTGCTCGCGAAACAAGGAGTAAAGCGCGATCGGCGCGCTCCGACGTGCCCGCCTCGCGCGATCGCGCCTTAAAAGAACCGGCCGAACCAGTCGAGCATCGCGTCCGGCGCTTCCTCGGCGATGTAATGGCCGGCCTCGACCGCGCCGCCCGTCACCTCCGCCGCGCAATACGCGCGCCAGATCGCCAGCGCGTCGTACCATTGGGCGATCCGGCCCTTCGCCCCCCACAGCACGAGCATCGGGCAGCGCACCTTCTCGCCGGCGGCGCGGCTCGCGCGATCGTGGACGAGGTCGATGCTGGCCGCTGCGCGATAGTCCTCGCACATGCCACGGATGTTCTCCGGACGTCGCGCGGCCGCGAGGTAGTCTTCGAGCGCGTCCGGCTCGAACAGTTCGGACGCGCGATGGCCACGGCCGGTGTGGGAGAAGAACCAGGCATCCGGCGCGGCGTCGATCAGCACCTCCGGGAATGGATGCGGCTGGGCGAACCAGAACCAGTGATAGTAGCCCAGCGCGAACGTCATGTCGGCGCGCTCGAAATGCTCGAGCGTCGGGATGATGTCGAGCACCGCCAGCTTTTCCACGCGGTCGGGGAAGTCGAGCGCCAGCCGGTGCGCGACCCGCCCGCCCCGGTCGTGCCCGGCGAGCCGGAACCGCTGCTGACCGAAATGGTCCATGACCTCGATCATGTCGCGGGCCATCTCGCGCTTGGCATACGGGGCGTGATCCGCCGTCGCCGGCGGTTTGAGGGACGCGCCGTAGCCGCGCAGGTCGGGGCAGACCACCGTGAACCGCTCGGCGAGCGCGGGAGCCACCCGGTTCCACATGCAGTGCGACTGCGGGTTGCCGTGCAGCAACAGGAGCGGCGGCCCCGAGCCGCCGTGGCGGAGGCGGACATGACCGCCCGGAACCTCGACCTCCGCCAACGTGAAGCCGTCGAAGAACATGCGCGCCTCTCGGTTCAGGCGTTATAGCGAAGCGGCAGCCCCGCTTCCGGCCACGGCATCGCCGCGAGCTGGCCCGCCGCCGACAAGGTGATGAAAGCGGTGCGCCGATCGTTGCCGCCGAAACAGATGTTGGTCGGGAACACGTCCGGCACCTTCACCTGCCGCAGCACCTGCCCGCTCGGCGAGATCATCGTGATGGCGCCCGTGTTGAGGGTGGCGACGCAGATGTTGCCGTTGGCCTCCACGGCGAGGCTGTCGAAGCGCTGGTAGCCGTCCAGCCCCGCGACCAGCCGCCCGCCATGCGGCGAGGGGAACGGCGCGCGGCGGATCACCCCCGGCTCCTCGATGTCGAACGCCCAAAGCCGGGCGGCTTCGGTGTCGGCGACATAGACCACCTTGCCGTCGGGCGAGAGGCCGACGCCGTTGGCGGTGACGATCGGGTGGGCGAGCTCGGCGATGTGCGATCCGTCCGGCAGCGCGTAGTAGAGGCCGCCGTGATCGCGGTCGCGCCCGCGCCGCTTGCCGAGGTCGGTGAAATAGAACCCGCCGTCGGCGTCGAACACGATGTCGTTCGGCGCGGACAGCCGGTAGCGGTCGCAATGGGTGTAAAGCGTGCGGGCCTCGCCCGTTTGCAGGTCGATGCGCTGGATGGAGCCGCCGTGGTAGTCGGCCGACGGGCCGGTGGAAAGGAAGCCGCCGTGCGCGTAGGCGTTGCCGCCGTTGTTGCAGCAATACAGCGCGCCGTCCGGCCCGACCGCGAGCCCGTTCGGCCCGCCGCCGGCCTGGCAGAAGCGGTCCACCGCGCCCTCCGGCGTGATCCGGGTGACGGTGCCGCCCTGGATTTCAGTCAGGATCACCGAGCCGTCGGCCATGGCCACCGGGCCTTCGGGGAACTTCAGGTCGTGCGCCATGATGCGCGGTTCCGACATGGCGCGACCTCCCGTTCGTTGCCGCGCGACGTTCCCCGTTGCGGGCGGGGCCGTCAAGCGCGTGCGATCCCCTCGCATCGCCATCCAGGCCGTCGCCGGGATGACGGAGGCGAAGCGGCGCTTGACACCCTACGGGCGGCGCCGACACTGCCCTCCCGTTCAACGGAGGCCTGGCATGCTGAGCGTCAACCCGCTTCACGACCTCTTCGCCGCCGAGGCGACCGGGATCGACCTGAGCGCTCCACTTACTCCCGACGCGGTGGCCGAGATCGAGGCGGCGATGGACCGCCACGCCGTGCTCGTGTTTCGCGGGCAGCCACTGTCGCAGGACCAGCAGATGCGCATGACGCGCTCCTTTGGCCCGCTCGATCTCGGCCTGAAGAAAGTGAAGAAGCAGGCTGACCGGCTGCAATACGCCGAGCTCGCGGACATCTCGAACGTCGGCTCCGATGGCCGCCCGGTCGATCGCAGCCACCGCAAGATCGTCGGCAACATCGCCAACCAGCTCTGGCATAGCGACAGCTCCTTCCAGAAGCCGGCGGCCCGCTACTCCATGCTGTCGGCCGTGGTGCTCCCGTCCTGGGGCGGAGAAACCGAGTTCGCCGACACGCGAGCGGCCCACGACGCGCTCACGCCGGAATTGAAGCGGGAGATCGCCCCGCTCGAGGCCGAGCACTACGCCCTGCATTCGCGCTCCCTGCTCGGCGATGACGACTATTCCGAGGAGCAGCGCAACGCGATCCCGCCCGCCGTTTGGCCACTCGTGCGCACCCACGCCGGCTCGGGACGCGCCCATTTGTTCATCGGCGTACATGCGCGCGGCATTCTCGGCATGACGGTCGCCGAGGGACGCATGCTCCTCGCCGACCTGCAGGAGCACGCGACCCAGCCATCATTCATCTATCGCCACCATTGGCGAGTGGGCGACCTCGTGATGTGGGATAACCGATGCACTCTGCATCGCGGACGCCGCTACGATCTGGCGGAACCGCGCGAGTTGCGTCGCAGCACCACCGAGGACACCGGTGGCGTGATGGCGTCCGCGGCGGCCTGAGCCCGCCTCCTACAGGAACCCGATCGACAGCCACGGCACCGCCGCCACCGCCGCGAGTGCCACAACCAACGCGGCGAGGTAGGGCCAGATGCGGGTGATCGCCTCGTCGGGGTCCACCCGGCCGATCGCGCAGGCGCTGAAGAAGCCGACGCCGAACGGCGGCGCGAACAAGCCGATGCCCATGCCGAGGATCACGATGATGGCGTAGTGCACCTCGTGCACCCCCATCGCGCGCGCCACCGGAAACAGCAGCGGGCCGAACAGCACGATGGCGGGAATGCCCTCGAGCACGCTGCCCAGGATGACGAACGTCACGCACGAGATCGCGAGGAAGCCGGCCCGGCCGCCCGGCACGTGCGCCATCGCCGTCACCAGCCATTGCGAGAAGCCGGATTGCGTCAGCGCCCAGGCCATCCCGGTCGCCGTGCCGATGATGAGCATCACCGCGCCGGTGAGCGACACGGTGTCCACCAGGATCGGATACAGCCGCCGCCAATCGAACTCGCGATACACCAGCAGCCCGAGCAAGGCGGTGTACACCACGCCCACGGTGGAAACCTCCGTCGCCGTGGCGATCCCCTTCACCACCGCGTAGCGGATCACGAACGGCAACGTGAGCCCGGGCACCGCGATCAGCAACGTGCGCGCGATGTGCCCAACGGAAGCGCGCTCCGCCGTGCTCGCCGCCGCGCCCCGGCGGGTGCGGATGAACACGACAACCGTGAGCGCCAGCGCCGCGATCGCGGCCGGCAGCAGGCCGCCGGTGAACAGCGCCGCGATCGACACGTTGGTCACGGAGCCGATGGTGATGAGCACCAGGCTCGGCGGGATCGTCTCTGACATCGCCGACGAGCTCGCGAGCAGGGAGGCGAGCTCGCCCCCGTTGGTGCCGCGCTTGCGCATCTCGGGAAACAGCACGGGGGCGATCGCCGCCATGTCGGCCGCCTTGGAGCCCGAGATGCCGGACACCAGGTACATGGCACCAAGCAGCACGTAGGAAAGCCCGCCGCGCACGTGGCCGAGCAAGGCCGCGAGGAAGTTCACCATCACCCGCGCGATGCCGGCCATTTCCATCAGCAGGCCAAGGAACACGAACAACGGCACCGACAGCAGCAGGAGGTTGGACATTCCGTCGTCCATCCGGTTCACCACGACAGTGAGCGGCAGGTCGGTGGTGAGGCCGAGATAGGAGAACGTGGCGATGCCGAACGCGAAGGAGATCGGCACGCCGACGAACACACAGGCGGCGAGCAGCACGACGAAGAACACGACGAGGCTGCCGAACCCCATCGCGACCAGCGCCGGTTGCGCGAGCCACAGCCCGGCGGCGACGGCGCCCACCGTCGCGACGGCCGCGACGAAGCTGCGCGGCGTCGTGGCCTCGAGCAAGCGCAGCAGCGCGATCACCGCCGAAAGTGCCACGCCCACGACCAGCGCCAGCACGCGCCACCCGTCATGGAGCGGCAGGCTGGTCAGCTCCACATCGACCTGGCCGTCGTAATACCGCATCGCCGGCACGATGATCTCGAGCACGAACACCACGACCACCAGGGAGGCGACCGCGCCCCAGAACGCCCGCCATTGCGGCCCGGCGCGGCCGACCAGGGTGGTCAACCGCATGTGGTCGCCGCGGCGCAGTGCCACCACCGCGCCCAGCATCGCGAGCCAAAGGAACAGGAACGAGGCGAGCTCGTCGGTCCAGAACAACGGCGACGCGAATACGTAGCGCGACACGACGCCGGAAAACAGGATCACCACCTCGGCCAACACCAAGATCGCACCGGCCGCCTCTGTCACGAGCCCGATCGCCCGGTCGACCACGGCGGCGGCGCGCCGGCCCGCCGTCCAGCCCGGCCCCCCCGCCGCCGGGCGGACCGCCCCCCGCCGGCCCCCCCCCCGACGAGGGCACCGGCGCGCCGCGGCGAGCCCAGGCTCATGTCAGCGGGCCCGAGTATTTCTCCAGCAGCTTCCACGCCTCGTCGCCCATGCGCTGGCGCATCTCGGGGTAAAACCCGCTCTTGCGCAGCTGGTCGCGGAACGGCCCGGTGTCGACCGAGTTGAACACCATCCCGTTGTCCTCCAAGTGCTTCGTCACCGTCTTGTCGCGCTCGATCCAGTCTGCTCGCTCAAGCGTCGCCGCCTCGGTGATGCGCCGGCCCACGATGTCCTGAATGTCGGGCGGCAGCTTCTTCCAGGCGGCGACGTTGAAGGCGACGTGCGGCCCGACCCAGACGTGGTTGGTCAGGCTCACGTATTTCTGCACCTCGTAGAACTTGGCCGTGTCGCTCATGATGAGCGGGTTCTCCTGCCCATCGACGATCCCGGTCTGCAGGGCGCTGTACACCTCGCCGAAGTTGATCGCGGTGGGAGAGGCGCCGAGATGCTTGAACAAGGCGATGATGATGGGCGCCACGGGCAGCCGGATCTTGAAGCCCTTCAGGTCATCCAGCGTGTGGATCGGCTTGGTGCGCGTGGTGATCTGCCGGTAGCCGTGGTCGAACGCCTTCGGGATGCAGTACATCCCGGCCTTCTCGGCGAGCCCTCGATAGTAGAGGCCGAGATCGCCATCCATCGCCGCCCAGGCTTGCTCGTAGGTCGGCAGCGCGAAACCCACCGACATCACCCCGGCCGCCGGATTGCGCGGTGCCAGGATGTCGCCGGTGAGCGAGTAGATCTGCAACGCGCCCGAGATGGTTTGCGCGATCATCGCCGTGTCCCCGCCGAGCGCGCTGTTGGGATAGCAGCCGATGTCCAAGCGGCCGTTGGTGTCGTCCTTGATCTTCCCGGCCGCTTCGGCGACGCGCAGGCTCATTGGATGGTCGGGCGGCAAGACGCTGCCGTACTTGTAGTTGAACTCGGCGGCTTCGGCCGGCCAATGCAGGATGGCGGGGGCGGCGAGCGCGCCCGCTCCGGCCAGGACCGCTTGGCGGCGTGACAGCAGCTTCACCATGTTTCCTCCCGTGACGCCGCCGTTTGCCGGACGGTCGCAGCAACCCGCGCGAGCTTGCACGCCTGATGGTCTCACCGCCGAAGGGCAAGTCAAGCGGGAACCACGAACCGGTCGGGATGCCTCTCACACGTCGCGTGGGGCGGGCGCGCCCCCCCCCCGGGCCGCCCGGGGGGGGGCCCCCGGAGGCGGGCCCATGCGGGGTTAAGGCGGGG